>NZ_PXUD01000006.1:0-87450 GCF_003390965.1 Salinivibrio sp. HTSP | reverse complement strand
GGACCAGAGGGTCGGGGGTTCGAATCCCTCTTCACCGACCACTATTACAAACCCTAGCCTAACGGCTGGGGTTTTTTCGTTTCACCCACCCCCCTCTGACATTTCTCTCCCCCCTCAAATTGTCACTGCTGTTGGGCGGTTTTATATCGCTTTGCCGAGTACGTGTTGGTGAGCCTTTTCCCTACGCGGCGACCTTGAGAGAGGATAAAATGCAGAAATTAGAGATCTATCAAGATTCTGATAGATAAAAAGTCACCAATTAGCAATAAAAACCACACCTTTTGATGTGACTGCTATACCTGTTGATGAGTGGTTTAAAAACCTACCTTTAATTGACTAACTAATTATTTAAGTTGTTAATTGCTTCTTTTTTGGAGTTTATCGCTATCATTGTTTACGCGCTGTTAAATAACTTTGCTTTATTCTATGCGCGATTTGCTTTAAAACAGGGAACAGCGTAATACCTTATATCTTTATGATATGAAGTGTGTTTTTTGTTTGACGCTTGGGTGCGTAATCGTAGCCAAGTGAATGAATATTCGAGCCGACTGTGTCATTATGGCATTTTCTGCTGTGATGTTGATTTTTTGTGAAATGTTTGCCAGATTAAATCCGCATCTCTCCGAGGCAAGATCCTATCACCTTGTTTTGGTCAGGAAGTCGATCGTCATCGAGGACGATATCAAGGATGAAAAATGTCACTGCTAGAAGTAAATAACCTACGAATAGAGTACCCGTCTCGCCACGGCGTTCACGCCGCTGTGACGTCATTGTCACTCACGATTGAGCGAGGTGAGATTGTTGGCGTGGTGGGCGAATCTGGAGCGGGTAAGTCAACGGTGGGTAATGCCGTGATTGATTTGCTCAGCCCGCCGGGCCGCATTGCCAGTGGCGATGTGTACCTTGATGGTAAAAAAATCTCCGGTCTTAGCCCTAATGAAATGCGCAAAGTACGCGGTGATAAAATTGGGTTTATCTTTCAAGACCCGATGACCTCCCTGAATCCGCTGTTTACGGTCGAACAACAGCTGACCGAAACCATTTTGACCAACTTGAATGTCACCCAGCAGCAGGCCTATCAGCGCGCGCTTCATTTAATGGAGCAGGTGGGGATCCCGGAGCCAGAGCTGCGCATCAAACAATACCCCCATCAGTTTTCCGGCGGGATGCGTCAGCGCGTGGTGATCGCGGTCGCACTGGCTGGTGAGCCAGATTTAATCATTGCCGATGAGCCGACCACGGCGTTGGATGTGTCTATCCAAGATCAGATTCTTAACCTGATCCGCGACTTATGCCAAAAGAAAAATGTGGGCTGTATGCTGGTCACCCATGATATGGGCGTCGTCGCCAACGTGACTGACCGCGTTGCGGTGATGTATCGTGGTGACTTGGTTGAGCTGGGCACCACCCAGCAAGTGTTAGGTGAGCCTCAGCATCCTTACACGCAAAGTCTCATTTCAGCGGTGCCACGCTCTGATATCAAGCTAGACCGCTTTCCGTTGGTCAATTACATCGAAGAAGCCGGTGAAACCCTAGAGCTTGATGTCAAGAACCACTGGCTGGGACAAAGCCAAGATCAGCGCGCTTACAGTGGACCATTGCTCCAGGTGAAAGATGTGTCCTTGCGCTTTATTACTAAGGATTCTCTCTTTGCCAGCCGTCGCGAATACGTCCAAGCCTCGGATCATGTGAGCTTTGACGTGGTTGAAGGGGAAACTTTTGGTCTTGTCGGTGAGTCAGGCTCAGGAAAATCGACTATTGCACGGGCGATCACCGGGCTTTATCCGCCCAATACGGGGCAAATCATTTTTGAAGACATTGATCTGACCGCGATTAAAAGCGAACGCGCCCGGCGCCCAATCCGTCGCCAGATGCAGATGGTGTTTCAAAACCCGTATTCGTCCATGAACCCGCGGATGAAAATCTATGACATTATCGCTGAGCCGATTCGCTTTCACCGTTTAGCCGAGGGTGAGTCACAAATCCGCCAAATCGTCGGCGATTTACTCGATCACGTTGGCCTGGGTCGCGGAGCGGGGATTAAATATCCGCACGAGTTCTCTGGAGGACAACGTCAGCGTATATCAATTGCTCGCGCATTGGCGACGCGCCCGCGGTTGCTGATTTGCGATGAGCCGACATCCGCGCTGGATGTGTCGGTACAAGCACAGATTTTGAACCTGCTTAAAGATCTGCAGGACGAGCTCAATCTCACCATGTTGTTTATCAGTCATGATTTGCCGGTGATTCGACAAATGTGTGACCGCATTGGTGTGATGCGCAAAGGCCAGCTGTTAGAAGTGGCGCCGACAGAGCAACTGTTTACTAACCCACAACACGAATATAGCCGTCAGCTTATCTCATTGATGCCAGAGTTTAAGGGAATGAGCACGGAAGGTTTGCAACCGGCATAGCACGCTATGTCGACGCGGCAATGCGCCGCACCTCATCCATGATGCAAACACAGCAGGGGGCAATCCCCCTACGCATAAAGGAGCTATGCAATGAAAACAATGAAGAGCAAGATTGCCGTGGCGCTTATGGCCGCTGGCCTGAGCTTTAGTGCCGCGGCTGCGGATATCACCGTCGCGTATGATGCGGATCCGGTCTCACTGGACCCTCATGAGCAGCTTTCCGGTGGTACGCTACAGCTATCACACATGGTCTTCGACCCCTTGGTCCGTTTTACCCAAGAAATGGACTTTGAGCCACGTCTCGCGACGTCTTGGGAGCGTATCGATAATGAAACCGTGCGTTTCAATCTTCGCGAAGGCGTGACGTTCCATTCCGGTAACGCGTTTACTGCTGACGATGTCGTCTGGACCTTTGACCGCTTGAAATCATCACCAGATTTTAAAGGGATTTTCACCCCCATCGTTGACATCAAAAAAGTCGACGAGCACACCGTTGATGTGGTCACAGACGGTACCTACCCGCTGGTAGAGAACGTCATGACCTACGTGTTCCCGATGGACAGCAAGTTCTACAGCGGTAAAACAGAAGACGGCCGTGATAAGTCTGAGCTGAAGAAAAATGGCTCAACCTATGCGTCAACACACCTGTCAGGTACAGGCCCTTATGTGGTCGACGAGCGTGAACAAGGCGTGGTTGTCGAGTTTGACCGTAATGAGAATTACTGGGACAAAGACAGCGAAGGCAATGTGGATAACATCACACTGCGTCCGATCAAAGAAGATGCCACCCGTGTTGCAGCGCTGCTGTCTGGTGATGTCGATATGATTGCGCCTGTTTCTCCTAACGATTATCGCCGTCTCGAACGTGCCGACGAGCTGCAACTGGTCACCATGCCAGGGACGCGCGTGATCACCTTCCAAATGAACCAGAGCGTGGTGGATGAGTTTAAAGATCCACGTGTCCGTCAAGCGGTGGCTTATGCGGTCAACAATGAAGGTATCGCGCAGAAGATCATGAAAGGGGCGGCCACGCCCGCGAGTCAGCAAAGCCCGGTTGGTTACGCAGGCTATAACGCAGATTTAGCGCCGCGTTATGACTTGGCCAAAGCGAAAAAGCTGATGGAAGAGGCCGGTTATCCTGATGGTTTCTCAGTCACCATGATTGCGCCCAACAACCGTTACGTGAACGATGAAAAAATCGCCCAAGCGGTGGCGGCAATGATGGCGAAAATTGGTATCAAGGTTGACTTGCAGACCATGCCAAAAGCGCAGTACTGGCCTGAATTCGATAAGTGTGAAGCGGGTATGCAGATGATCGGTTGGCACCCAGATACAGAAGATTCTGCCAACTTCACCGAGTTCCTCACCATGACACGTGATGCGGACACCGGTAAGGGTCAGTATAACTGTGGCCACTACTCGAACAGCGAAGTGGATAAGCTGGTGATGGAAGCCAACTCAGAAACGGATCTGGAAAAGCGTAGTGCCATGCTGCAAAAGGTCGAGAAGATCCTGTATGACGAAGCGGCCTTCTTACCTTTGCACTGGCAAGACCCATCATGGGCAGCCAAAAATAACGTTAACATCGAGCCGATCGTTAACGGTATGAACTTCCCTTACTTCGGCGATCTAGTGGTCGAGTAATGGACTAAAACAGGGCCCCAACCACTGGGGCCCTGATTATCCAATCGCTTAGAGGCACACATGGTAACGTTTTTAGTCAAACGTCTGGTACAGGCACTGATTGTGATGTTTGTCATCAGTCTGGTGGCGTTTGCTATCCAAGACAACCTCGGCGACCCCTTGCGGGAGCTGGTGGGGCAATCAGTATCAGAAGCGGAGCGTGATGCGCTGCGTGATGAAATGGGGCTTAACGATCCCTTCTTAACCAAATATACCCGCTTTGTAGGCAAAGCCCTACAAGGGGATTTAGGCAATTCTTATTTCTTTAAGCGTCCAGTCGTGGACGTCATTTTAGATAAATTGGTGGCAACGCTAGAACTCGTGGCGGGGGCGGCACTGATCATTGTCGTGGTGTCGATACCACTCGGTGTGTACTCGGCGATTCACCCCAATAGCATGCTCACCAAGATAATCATGGGCTTTAGTATCGTGGGTATTTCGATACCTGTCTTCTTAACCGCGATCATGCTCATGTATGTCTTCTCGATTGAATTAGGTTGGTTGCCCTCCTATGGACGCGGAGAAACCGCCAATTGGCTCGGTTGGGAGTCCGGCTTTTTCACTCTGGATGGCTTAGCTCACTTGGTGCTGCCTTCTGTGTCGCTGGCGTCCATCATGTTGCCTTTGTTTATCCGCTTGGTGCGCTCTGAAATGCTGGAAGCGTTAGGCACCGAGTATGTGAAATTTGCACGTGCTAAAGGGTTACCCGAAAACAAGGTCTATTATCAACACGCGTTAAAAAACACCATGCTGCCGGTTGTAACGGTTGGCGGGGTGCAAATTGGTACCATGATTGCGTATACCATTTTGACCGAGACTGTCTTCCAGTGGCCGGGGACGGGCTTTTTGTTCCTTGAAGCGATTAACCGTGTCGATACGCCGTTGATTACCGCTTACGTGATTTTCGTCGGGCTGATCTTTGTGGTGACTAATACCATTGTCGATCTGCTTTATGGCTTGATTAACCCAACGGTTAACTTAACCGGCAAGGAGGCGTAAGCGATGACACAAACGAATACGACACCAAGTCGCTGGCAGCGCTTCTTAGACTCGGATTTCTTTTATCACTTCAAGCGCGATAAAGTAGCGATCGCAAGTTTCACCATTTTTATGGTGTTCTTATTGCTGGCGCTCTTTGCGCCCTTAGTGTCCCCGACCAATCCCTATGATTTAATGGCGATTGATATCATGGACTCTGAGCTCCCTCCCGTCTGGATGGAGTGGAGCGATCCGCGCTTTTTGCTCGGTACTGATAACCAAGGGCGAGATATTTTGTCGACCATTATTTATGGTCTGCGTATCTCTCTGACCATTGGTTTGTGTGCCGTCGGCCTACAGTTGATTCTGGGGACGGTGATTGGTCTGAGTGCCGGCTATTTTGGTGGCCGCATTGATAGCTTTTTTATGCGTATCGCCGATATCCAGCTGTCTTTCTCGACCATGATGGTCGCTATTATTGTTTCAGCGATTTTTAAGGCCAGCTTTGGCAGTGAGTTTTACAGCCAATACGCGATTTTAATGCTGGTGGTGATTATCGGGATTGCCGAGTGGCCACAGTATGCGCGGACCATTCGTGCGTCTGTCTTGGCAGAAAAGAAAAAGGAATATGTAGAAGCGGCGCGGGTAATGGGTTTCCGCTCGCCTCGGATCATGTTCCGTCATATTCTTCCCAACTGCTTATCGCCTATTTTGGTCATTTCGACCGTGCAGGTGGCTAACGCAATCATGTCGGAAGCGGCACTGTCTTTCCTGGGGCTAGGGATGCCTGTCGATCAGCCATCACTGGGGTCGTTGATCAGCATCGGTTTTAACTACATCTTTTCAGGGGCGTGGTGGATCACTGCTTTCCCTGGCATCGTATTGGTTTTATTGGTACTGGTGATCAACTTGCTCGGCGATTGGTTGCGGGATGTCTTCAACCCCAAAATCTACAAAGGGTAAGGAAAATGGCTGCGAATGCAGCCATTTTTTGATGGCTGTCTGACAGCTTGGTGATCAGTGGCTTGAGTCGATGTGTCTCTTTGCTTAAGCTGAGCAGATTAGATTATCAAGGGAGCGACTCATGGGGCGGTGGCGAGGTTTGGCTGTCAGTGTGGTAGCAATGTGGGCAATCAGTGCGCCAGTGCGCGCAGAACAGAGCCCTTGCGCCATTATCGACCGCCAGCAAGGCTGGCCAATCATTGGCGAGACATGTGATATCGGACAAGGGTTGTGGGGCAATCAATCTCCGGATCCGCAGAGCACGGCGTTTTGGGTGCAATGCGGTGCCACGCAAGGTGTGCCATCACGTCAATTCTATCAGTCCCTGCGTCAAGGCTTGCCGGACTTACCGTTTCAAGTGCAGGTGCGCGAGGGCCGAGGGCGCTGCTTGATTGGTCCGTATCCTAACCTAGACGTGGCACAGTTGGTGCTGAAACGTGTGCGTCAATTTGGGCCGACCAAACAAGCGGTGTTACGCCAAACTCGTCAGCCATTGTCGCAACCAGCCGTGATCCGCTTACCGCCGCTGTCTCAAACCCAAGCGGCTCCGGAGGATGAAACGTCGGCGCCGATGGAAACGGCGATTACCTTAAGCCATTTTGGTTTACCGGAGCCTGAGGCCGGAGATAAACAGTACATGGAAAAATCCATGAGCTGGCTGCGCGTTCCTTATGCGCAGGCGGCCCCTCGTTGCCAACGCGAAGGCATGATGTTGGCTTCCCAACAGGAATTAGTGGAAGTGGCAAAAGCGACGGATCAGCTCCCCATGCGCTTACCGTACTGGGTGCAAGGCGCTAAGGGGGTGGACGCCCGAAGTGGCAAAGTGGTGACACGTAATGCCGACGCGGCGCTCAATGTCCTGTGTAAAAAGCGGTAGTCTTTACCCGCAATATAAAACGCCCCGCAGTGCGGGGCGTTCTGTTCTTCATTAGACGGCGAACTGAGCTGACGGGCTTTTCGGCGAATAGCGAGGCTTAGTGGCCGAAATGCTATGCCGCGGGGGGCTGTTCAGGCAGTGCTAACTTTAACGCTGTACGTGAGACATCACTCGCCGCTTTACCTTGATCAAGCTTATCTAACACATCAGCTAAATACGCATAGTCGCTGACATCCGTGCGATACTCGAGGGCGTTTTCAAAGTGACTGCGCGCATCTTGCCATTTTCCCGACTGCATAAGCAGTTGTCCAAGCGCGCTATGAAGCACAGGGTTGCGGCTATCTTGTGTGAGCAATTCTTCTAGCATCACCACCGCGGGGTAGTTATCTGGTAAGTCTAGTGTCGGGATCAGCGCAATCAAGCGATCATCGGTGCGTTTTTTCAAGGCCTCACGCAGCAGAATATAGGCTTCTGAGTCGGCATTACGCGCCGCGAGATGTTTGACTAACCCTGCTAAGAGTGAAGGCTGGTTGCGTTTGGCTTTGGGGAGTTGGTTCCAATGCGCCAGTAGCCCTTCGGTGCCTTGTTGACTGGCGACATGGGCCATCACGCCCAGCTCGGCTCGCTCGTGCAAGGCATCAAATTGCGCATCATCAAGCAGCTGGGCCTTTTTCAAGGTGGGCAGAAGGTTGAGTAGGGCAGACCAATCTTCTAGATGAATATAGGTATCTTTTAGCAGCGCCAGCATCACTGGGTTGCGAGGATGCTGACGTTTAATCGCACGCAACGAGGCTAAGGCTTCTTCGTGCTGGCCACTTTGGCTATGGAGTTGCGCACGAGTCAGGGCGAGAGCCAAGCTATTGGCGTTAAGATCAGCGGCTTGCTGCAGGTATTGGTCACGCGCCTGCAGGTTTTGTCGCTGCTGTGCCGCCTCCGCGGCAGCCAACAAGTTATGCATGGGCGCATCGCTGTGAGGGCGGGCTTTGGCGAGGAGTTTTTCCGCTTTTTTCCACTCCCCTTCGCGTAACTTGATTAAGCCGGTTTGGGTTTGTTGGCGCGCTTTGCGTTGCTTACGGCCGGACAACCAGCCTGTTGCGGTACTGCTGATAGATAAAAGCTTTCTCAGTAGCCACTCCAGTGCCCATAATACAGCGATTAAAATGCCAACCAGTACCAATAAAGTCGTGACACTCATTTCCAGTGTCTGCTCGGCAGCGGAAATAAGCACATAACCTTGCTGTCCGGCTAATTGCGGGCCAACCACTAATCCGGCCGCCAGAACAAGGACGAGCAAAAGCAATCTAATCATGATTGGCCTCCTGTCAGCGGCGCAATGTCTCGGCGCAATCGGGTATTGATTTCATCACTGACTAGCGACTGGCTTTTCAGTTTTTGCGGCAGATCGACGCCAATGGTTTGTTGGTTTAGCTCATCAAGCTGCTCGACAAAGCGGCGCGTGGCATTCGCATCTTGATTATAAAAGCGTAGTGTCCAGTCTTTTCCCATCTCTAGCGCTTGGTGATACAGGGTATCATTGCCTTCATACACGGCGCGCATCGCTTGATCGAGCTTGTTCTTGAGATTTTCTTGCAGGTAATAACTTTGGGTGGGCGATAACAAGGGCACCACGTTGCCGTCACGTTTGCGGTAGGTGATAAAGTTATCGACAAAATCGGTAACCGACGTGGTGAGGTTGCGCTTCCAGTCATTGACCGATTCAGACACCACGGGTTTTTCTACTTCTTGTGCTTCTGGGATCACGGCACTGGCAAGCGGAAGGTTTTCGATTCGCTGCTGCATGCTGGTCAAGCGCAGTACAATCCCATCTCTATCGATCCGTTTTACCGCCTTTAACGCGGTGATATCGTCAGCCATCGCCTGGCGAATCGGCATCAAGGACGGGTCGTTGAGCTGAGCAATGCGGTGATCGGCCGCTTCCATCAGGGCGGTGGCGCTTTGGGCGTCCTGTTCGAGCCAAATTTTACGCCCTGCCATTCGGATCAGATAGTCGGCTTCAGCCAGTAACCAGTCATTGGGGCGTCGGCCTTTCACTTCCGCCACGGCTTTTTGCAAGCTAGATAAACTGCTGTCCTGCTGGCTCAAACGTGTTTGCGTGGTGGCTTTAAGTTGTTCTCGCGCCTGTTCTGCCGCTTGTTTTTGTTGGTTAAGATCTTGCTCAAGGCGTGAGATATGAGATTGTTGCGCGGATACGGTGTTTTGCAACACGGTGGCTTGCTGGTGGCCATGGTAAAATACCCAGCCACTGGAGCCGAGGGCCAAGGCGATGGCGATAGCGCCGAGTAGTATGCCGCCACGTCCCCCCGATGAGGTTTTGCTGGCTTTTTCTGGCGCCGGCGCATCGGTAGCGTGGGTCTTGGGTGAAGATGGCGTGGTGGCCTTGCTTTGCTTGGTGTCGGTATTTTTGTTGTCAGTCATCCGAAAGTCCCGTTTTACTTAACCTGATCAGCGTGTTAACCAGTGCATCATTGGCCACGCTGTCAACGGTCGTAATCGTGTCAAAACCAAGCGCAGTGGCTTGATCTTGAATCCTTTTACTGGGCACCAGTATACGGCATTGGCGCAGCCAGTGCTGTCCGCTCAGTGTGATAAGTTGATCAAAGTAGGCTAATTGTTGGCCACTGGTGATAACCACTGTGTCGATAACGTCATACGGCCAGCTTACTACTTGCGATACTAAAGGCTCAATCGCCCATTGTCGCCGATAGGTCTCGCAATAGTGAACTTGCGCGCCTTGTGCTTGTAACGTTTGCCCCATCATGTCGCGTCCACTTTCCCCGCGCAGAATCACCACTTGCGTCCCTGTCACGGCACTAAAAGGGGCAAGTGTAAGCATGCCTTCGCTGTCTTCACGGGTGGGGGTCAAGATAGGCTGCCCCGAGACGGCCTGCCATTCGTTGGCGGTGCGTTGCCCAACGGCGACGTAGTGACAGTCACTGGGCCATCTTCCACTTTGGTGTTGCAAGGCTTGATGGGCAAATGCCACGGCGCGTGGGCTCACGGCGACCAAGACGCTATCGGTAGGCAGTGAGGCGAACAGGTTGGCCAGAGAGGGTAAGCCTTGCCCCGGCGCAAAACTTAACAGTGGACAGGGGATCGCGGACAGCCCTTGCTGTGCAAGCTGATCGACTAACTGACTGCAGTCTGGCTCGGGGCGAACAACAACAAGGGTCATGCGTCGTCTTGGTAAAGTTTATCCAAAATTTGCCGCGCGCCCTGGGCGAGAAGTTGCTCGGCTAAATCGGTGCCGAGCTGTTCGCCTTTTTCAAGCGGCCCCGTGACTTCGGCGCGCAAAATGGTCGAACCGTCGGGCTCACCGACTAACGCACGTAGCCAAATTTTATCGCCTTGAATTTCTGAATAGCTGCCGATGGGCACCTGACAGCTGCCTTCGAGACGGTTATTCATTGCGCGTTCACACAATACGCGTTGGGTGGTGCTGGCATCAGACAGCGGCGCGAGTAAGGTGCGAATGCGTTCATCATCCAATCGGCACTCAATTCCCACGGCACCTTGGCCGACGGCGGGTAAGATCACTTCAGGGGGAATTTCGCTGCGAATGCGTTCATTCAAGCCTAATCGTTTTAAGCCGGCGGCCGCGAGGATGATCGCGTCGTACTGGCCGTCATCGAGTTTACCGAGGCGTGTCCCCACGTTACCTCGTAGAGTATTAATCACCAGGTCAGGTCGACGCTCGCGTAATTGACATTCACGGCGCAGGCTAGAAGTACCCACCACGGCGCCTTCAGGTAAGTCGTCAATACTGTCGTAATGATTGGAGACAAACGCATCACGGGGGTCGCCGCGTTCGCAGATGGTGACCAGCCCTAACCCTTCAGGGAACTCAACCGGGACATCCTTCATTGAGTGCACGGCGATGTCGGCGCGACCGTCGAGCATGGCTTGTTCAAGCTCTTTAATAAACAAGCCTTTACCACCGATTTTTGCCAGAGGCGTGTCCAGAATCACGTCACCTTTCGTCACCATTGGCACCAGTTCAACCGTTAGTCCCGGGTGAGAGCGCTCTAATGCGTCTTTAACAAATTCAGCTTGCCAGAGAGCCAAAGGGCTTTTGCGCGTGGCAATGCGTACAGGCGTTGAGTACATGGTTTGTTTTCCTTCTTGGTTCATAACGTCCATCGTAACATTGGCGCTGGGCGACTCGTAATCTCTGCCATGCGGTTTGACGATTTATGACGGAGTTATGGTCATATAGATGAAAAAATGTGATCGGTAGCGTGTTATTTGCGCAAATAATGAGATCCTAACGCGGCAATATGGCTGAGTTACGACTAAGGTAGTAGAGCAAAAAAGTTGATATTGGTCTCAAAAAGCACCTATAGTGCGACCTTGATACCACCACACAGGCATCGGGGTTATTGGCTTTACCCGAGTTGTCGAGAGTGTTACATTGATCACGTTTTGTTATCTGCAATTGGGCGGATACGGTGAAGACAGTAACGTCGACCTGTTGACCGGGATGTCAACGAATCTGGATGATTGCCTTGCAAACATACGTAGAACAGCAAACTGAGCGCATAGAAGCGTTTAACCGCGTAAGAATGGATCGCGCGCGGTCCGCGATGAGCCGTCAGGCTCAAGCTATCTTTGATGTGCTGCCAGTGCTTTTACATCTAAATCACCCCGCATTACCCGGGTTTTGTGGCGACAGCGTGCCTTTCGGTATTGCTGACTACGCGCTCGATGAGACACAGCGTGAGTTTGTCTCTGACTGCCTGATCCACTCAGATACCCGTTTCTCCTCTTTAACTGCCTGTTTAGAAGGCCGTAAGCGCCATCCGATTAAAGGCATGTATACCATGGGCAGTACCGGGTCCATGGGGCAAAGTCTCACCAGTGATCTCGATATCTGGGTGTGCATCGATGCCTCGGTGACGGCAGCTCAGCGCGATAAACTCGATGCCAAGTGTATGGCGATCTCTGAATGGGCGTTAAGCCAAGGGATCGAAGCCAACTTTTTTGTGGTTTGTGAGGGGCGTTTTCGTCATCACCTCTCCCAGGCAATGACCAGTGACAACTGCGGCACCAGTCAGCACTTCCTGCTGCTTGATGAGTTCTATCGCTCTTCGATGCGACTCGCTGGGCAAAAACTGTTGTGGTACATGGTCCCACCAGAAATGGAAGGCTGCTACGAGGAATACGTCGATACACTGGTGGCTGAACATGGCCTTGACCGTCGTGATTGGGTTGATTTTGGTGGTTTGCCCACCATTCCCGCCGAAGAGTATTTTGGCTCGAGTTTGTGGCAGCTGTATAAAAGCATTGATTCGCCGTATAAGTCGGTGCTCAAAGCCATTTTGCTCGAGGCGTACTCGTGGCAGTACCCCGGCACCCAGCTGTTGAGTGTCGATGGTAAGCGTCGTTTCTATGCCGGTTGGGTTGATGTGTATCAGTCTGACGCCTATTACCTGATGCTGGAAAAAGTCACCCGTTACTTGGAATCGATTGGTGACACGCGCCGGTTAGATTTGGTTCGCCGTTGTTTTTATCTGAAAACCCACGAGAAATTGACGCAATCCCCAGCGACTGGCTCGGTCGCCTGGCGCCGTGAAGTGCTGCGCTTGTTAGCGTGTGAATGGGGTTGGGATGAACACGCATTGGCGTATCTCGATAATCGTCGCCATTGGAAAGTCGAAGAAGTCCAATACGCCCACAATGAATTGCTTGATGCTTTGATGCAAAGTTATCGGAACCTGATCCGCTTTGCGCGCCGTAACGACATTACATCCGCGATCAGTCCACAAGACATCAGCATTCTTGCCCGCAAGCTCTACGCGGCATTTGAAGAGTTGCCGGGTAAAGTCACCTTGCTCAACCCGCAAATTTCGCCAGATTTACACGAAGCGGATCTCACCTTTATTCAAGTACCGGAGGGGCGGACGAATGCGCCGGGATGGTATTTGTACAAGCACTCGCTTGATCCGGTCGATATCATCGGTCGCGCGCCACTTGAGCACAACAGCTACCTCTCAAAGCTGGTCGCTTGGGCATTTTTTAATGGGCTGCTAACCGAGTCTACCCGACTGGATACTGTGGTGCGGGATGCCGATGTTAACCTTGATACTCTCTATCAGTTGGTGAGCGATATTCGCAATACCTTCTCGCTCAACCCACCACGCCCGACGCTGGATGCGCTGTCGAGCCCATGCGAAATCCGTCAACTCGCGTTGTTTGTCAATTTAGAGCAAGACCCGACATCAGCGTACAAAAAGCCGTCGATGCGCTTTGATTTCAAAAATAGCGACATATTCAGTTATGGCCCGGAACAAACCTGCTTGGTGGGTAGTGTTGACCTCGTTTACCGCAACTCATGGAACGAGGTGCGCACGCTCAATTACCGGGGCGACGATGCCATTTTGGAAGCATTGAAAACCATGTTGGGGAAAATGCACCAGGATGCGGTGCCGCCAGAGTCGGTCGATGTGTTCTGTTATTCAAGCAAAATGCGCGGCTTAATCCGTAATTTGGTTTACCAACTGGTGGCGGAGTGCATTGAGCTGCGTCTTAAACCGGTTGAGAAAGAAAAACGTCGCCGCTTTAAGGCGCTACGGATTGGCAAGCAAACCCATGGTTTATTCTTTGAGCGTCGTGGCGTATCCGTCCAGCGGTTGGAAAACTCGGTCGACTTTTATCGCTGTATTTCCACTAACAAGGTCAACGGTACGCCAGTGATGGTGGTGGATAATCCGCAGGATGTGCATCCGCCAGAAGTCGTGGATGCCTATGCCAGCGAGGGCTTGGTGCAGTTTTTCTTTGAAGATTGTACCAATGGTTACAACCTCTATATTCTCGACGAGAATAACCGGGTGGAAGTGTATCGCCAGTGCAGCGGGGATAAAACCGAAATGGTGCAGGGCGTCAACCGTTTTTATACCTCGTCCCACGACCGTTACAGCTACAGCGCCAATTTCATTAACTTTAATTTGCCGCAGTTTTATCAGATTGTCACAGATGACAGGGGCGACACCCAAGCATTACCCTTTAAATGTGATAGTCAGTGGCAGCCACCACGTCCGCCTTCTCAAGGCGGGTTTACCGGGCAAGTCGCCTCATTTAAGTAAGCATGAGATCCCGATACGCGGGATCTCATGGGTGCTTTCCCCGCGCCCTCTTACCAAGAGACAGGCTCACCCGCGTGCTTGCTACACTCTTGCTGAACCAACTCCATCAGAATCAAGCCGGTTTTGCTGCAGGTCCACTCGCCGTCTTTAAGAGCAAAGTGGAACCCACCGCTTTTTGACGCCACCCAAATTTCTTGCATAGGCTCTTGGCGGTTAATGATGATCTGGCTGCCATCATCAAATTCCAGCGTCATCACGTTGCCAACGCTCTCATAATCGATGTCGGCGCCTGAGTCATCGATACCTTCTTCAATGGCCTGCATTTGTAAATCGACCAACTGATGATATTCCGTTGTGTTCATCCCGTTACATCCTATTGCTTTTCATGGTTGTGATGCGATTATAGAGGGCATTGACTCGATAATCACTGGCATTCACTATGCGAAAACTCGTCATTTTACTGATGTTCACTGTCATCATGACACTGACCGGCTGTGGCCAACAAGGGCCCCTGTATTATCCGGACGAACAACCGACACAAAATCAATAACCAACGACGACAGGGAAGAGCACCTTGGACTATTTCAATTATCAGGAAGACGGCCAGCTGTGGGCGGAATCACTGCCCTTAACCCAACTGGCTCACGATCACGGCACGCCTTTATACGTCTACTCGCGTGCTACCTTTGAGCGCCACTGGCACGCGTTTGATCGCGCCGTGGGCGACCACCCGCATTTGGTGTGTTATGCCGTTAAAGCGAATTCTAATATTGGCGTATTAAATGTGTTGGCACGTTTGGGCTCAGGGTTTGATATTGTCTCTCAAGGTGAATTGGAGCGGGTGCTTGCCGCCGGTGGTGATCCCACGAAAGTAGTGTTTTCTGGCGTCGGCAAAACGGCCGCAGAGATGCGTCGCGCGCTGGAAGTGGGCATCAAGTGCTTCAACGTGGAATCACACTCTGAACTCGACCGCTTAAACCAAGTGGCGGGCGAATTGGGTGTGCAAGCGCCGATATCGTTGCGTATTAACCCTGATGTGGATGCCAATACTCACCCTTATATTTCTACCGGGTTGAAAGACAATAAGTTTGGCATTGCCTTTGATCAAGCGCTGACGAGCTTCCGTTATGCGGCCAGCTTGCCACACCTTAAGGTCGAAGGCATTGATTGCCACATCGGCTCGCAGCTGACCGAACTGGCCCCTTTTATTGAATCCACTGACCGTTTGCTGGCGCTGATTGATACCTTGGCCGGCGAAGGCATTACGATTCGCCATCTGGATGTGGGAGGGGGCTTAGGGGTGACCTACAGCGACGAGACACCGCCTCAGCCGTCGGAATACGCTAAAGCGCTGTTAGCGCGTTTGGATAATCATCGTCATCTTGAGCTGATTTTTGAGCCGGGCCGCGCCATTGCTGCTAATGCCGGCGTCTTGCTCACCAAGGTGGAATTTCTTAAACACAGTGAGCACAAAAACTTTGCCATTATCGATGCGGGGATGAATGATTTAATTCGCCCGTCCTTGTATCAAGCTTATCAAGAGATCATTCCTGTAGTACCGCGCGACGGTGAGCCACAAACCTATGACCTGGTTGGCCCAGTGTGTGAAACCGGTGACTACTTAGGCAAAAACCGTTCGTTGGTGCTAGCAGCCGATGATTTGCTGGCAGTGCGCTCAGCGGGCGCGTATGGCTTTGTGATGGCGTCAAACTATAACTCACGCTGCCGCCCTGCCGAGGTGATGGTCGATGGAGACCAGGCGCACCTTGTGCGCGAGCGCGAAAGCTTGGCGTCGTTATGGCAGCTTGAACAGCGCCTACCAGAATAAGGATTGGCATGCAGGTACAGTTTGCAAAAATGCACGGACTGGGCAACGACTTCATGGTGGTTGACTGTGTGACGCAAAACGCGTTTTTTTCGCCGGATCTGATTCGGCGTTTGGCTGATCGCCAGCGTGGCGTCGGGTTTGACCAGCTATTGGTCGTGGAGCCGCCTTACGATCCCGAGACGGATTTCCACTATCGCATTTTTAACCCTGACGCATCGGAAGTCTCGCAATGCGGAAACGGTGCGCGCTGCTTTGCGCGCTTTGTGCGAATGAAAGGCCTGACTAATAAGCATCAGATCAGCGTGAGCACCCAAGCGGGTAAAATGCTGCTGCACATTGAAAACGACAATCAGGTACGCGTGAACATGGGCGAGCCGGTCTTCACACCGGGGAAAATTCCGTTTCGTGCTAACTCACAAGAGAAAACCTACTTGATGCGGGTGGCGGAACAGACCTTGTTTGTTGGTGCCGTGAGCATGGGGAACCCGCATGTGGTGACTGTGGTTGAGGATGTCGACCACGCTGACGTGGACACCTTGGGGCCGTTACTTGAAAGTCACGAACGCTTCCCTGAGCGGGTCAATGCTGGCTTTATGCAGATCCTGTCGCGTAATGCGATTAAGCTTAGAGTGTACGAGCGCGGCGCCGGCGAAACCCAGGCCTGTGGCAGTGGCGCGTGTGCCGCGGTGGCGGTCGGGATCATGCAAGGCGTGCTTGATGAGCAAGTGACGGTAAGTTTACCCGGTGGAGATTTACGCATTCGCTGGCGTGGGCCGGGTCACCCTTTATCAATGACAGGCCCAGCGACACATGTATTTGATGGACAATGGCAATTATGAATGATGGGGTAGAAGCCTCGACACTGGAAACCATGCCACTGAGCGACGAGGCGGTGGCGACGTATTTAAAAGACAATCCAGACTTTTTTATTCGCCATCGTGATTTACTGACGCAGCTGACCGTGCCACACGGTGAGCAAGGTGCGGTATCGCTGGTGGAAATCCAACTCAAGCGCCTGCGTGAACGGGTGACGGAGCTGGAAGAAGACATTACTCAGCTAATGAGCCTAGGGGCAAAAAACGATGCCCTGTTTCGTGCTTTTGCTGAAGCGCATCAGGCCCTGTTGCGTGCCGACACACCGCAAGCGGTGCAAAAAGCGTTAACGGCACTTAGCGAACAACTGCAACTGAGCGTTAGCTTACGGGTGTATGCGCCTATCGACGGGCTGCAGACCATCTCACGTCAGGCGGTGGAGCAATTAAAAAGCCATCATTTTGCCGGACGTCCTTGTTATCTTGGGCGCTTGCGCCGTGTGGATGCGGAAGCGGTGATGGCAACGCCACCGGAGCTCGGCTCTTTTGCGCTGGTACCGATTAAAGGGGAAGGCAAAGAGTGGGGACTGTTGAGCTTTGCGAGCGCCGATGGCGGGCACTTTCAGCCAGAAATGGATACGCTCTTTATTGAACAACTGGCCTCGCACTTAGCCATCTTATGTAGCCAATGGGCAAAAAGGGGTGAGCGTCAGTGACCACGGTAACGTCTGACCAAGCTGCTAATGCCCCCCGTTCACTGACGGTCCCTCTTGACCGCTTTTATCAATATCAGCTCAGCGAACGGGGCCTCAGTGCCCATACGCAACGTAATTATCAGCGCCAGTTAGATAAGATTGTCGACTTTCTGACCGCGCGGGGCATCGCTCATTGGCAAGATGTAGATGCCGACTGGGTGCGACAAATTTCGAGCCAAGCCAAACGCGATGGCCTCAAACCGGGCAGTATTGCGTTGCGGCTGTCCGCACTGCGCAGCTTTTTCGACTACCTCGTTCTCACCGAGCAGCTCGCGGCTAATCCGGCCAAAGGGGTCGCCGCGCCCAAGCAAGGGCGCCAGTTGCCGAAAAACCTCGATGTGGATGAAATGAATCAGCTGCTCGAGGTGGATCAAGACGACCCGCTGTCGGTACGGGATCGGGCGATGATGGAGCTGATGTATGGTGCAGGGTTGCGTTTAGCCGAGTTGGTGGATCTCAACGTGCGTGATGTCTCGGTGCGTAAAGGGGATTTGCGTGTCACCGGTAAAGGGGAAAAAGAGCGCATCGTGCCTTTTTCCGGCATGGCCAAAACTTGGGTGATGAACTGGCTGAAAGTGCGTGACCAGCTCCTCAAAGGGCCAGAAGAGGCGCTATTTATCTCTAAACTGGGCCAGCGAATATCGCACCGTAGCGTGCAAAAACGTATGGCGGAGTGGGGACAAAAGCAGGCGGTGAATAGCCACATTAATCCTCACAAACTGCGCCACAGCTTTGCCACGCATATGTTGGAGTCGTCTGGGGATTTGCGGGCGGTGCAAGAGCTGCTTGGCCATGCCGATTTAAGCACGACACAAATTTATACCCATTTGGATTTTCAACACTTGGCGAAAGTGTATGACGCGGCGCATCCCCGCGCCCGCAGTAAAGGGGCTCGTAAACCCAGCGCAGGCAAAAAAACCAACTCGGAGTCGTGATATGAAATTTTATCGTCGCTTAAACGCGTTTGATGCGGTGAGTTTTGACTTGGATGATACCTTGTACGATAACTGGCCGGTGATCGCACGCGCGGAGGCGGCGCTAAGCGACTATTTGAGTGAGCACTGCCCCCCGCTCGCCGCGCTTGATAAAGCCACCCTTGCGGGATTTCGCCGCCAAGCCCGTGATGAGAATCCAGCCCAACGCTTTGACGTCACCGCGATGCGGGTTGCCCAGCTGACCTTAGCCGGAGAGCATGTTGGTTTAACCGCGGAGAAGGCGCGCGCACAAGCTCAAGCGGCGACGACCTTCTTTTGCGGATATCGCAGTGACTTTACCCCGCCGGCGCAAAATTTGGCTTACTTAAAAGCCTGGTCCGAGAAACTACCATTGGTGGCCATCACTAACGGTAACGTCGACACCGATGCGATTGGCCTGACGCCGTTTTTCCAGCATATTTTCCGTGCCGGTGAACACGGAGAGGCCAAGCCGAGCCCCGAGATGTTTGATAAGGCCGCGCAGGCCTTGGACCTCGCCCCGGCGCGTATTTTACATGTGGGCGATCACTTAAGCTCGGATGTGGCTGGCGCGCGCCAAGCGGGCATGCAAGCCTGTTGGATCCGCCCAGACCGCCAGTCCCCGATGATGCATAAGGGTCGCACCTTGCCGGATGTGGCGATCGACGATCTATCTGAACTCGATACCCTTATTCAGCAGTGGCACCGCTAATCGCTGCCGCTTTTTTTGCGGGCTAGCCAGTTATCGAGGTTAAACCAACCCGGCCCCCACACACTGACCACCAACAAGATCACCCCCCACATAATGTGGTCATCATAGCCACGCTCCCATAGCAGTGGGTAGGAGGCGACCGCGACAATGTTGAACACAAACAGCGCTAAGGTCATGGGACGCGCGAGCAGGCCCAAAGCAACAAATACCGGCAAAATCAGCTCCGCTGCGGTCCCTAAATACGCGGCCAGCTGCCACGGCAGCAAAGGCACCTGATACTCAAACTCGAACAGGTATAGGGTGCTGTCCCAATTTTGGTATTTGATCAGCCCGGACTGAAAAAAAATCCACGCCACGTAGACGCGGCCTACCAGCAGAAGTAGCGGTTGCAGTGGGGTAAGCGCGCGAGTGAAGGTGTGATTGATTGTGGTTAGCCACATGGCTTACTCCTTAGCAGTATAGGCAGTCGTTGGGGTGGTAAATGCATTCATGGCCGCGAGCTCAGACACACACGCCAGTTGCGCTTCTGACAGGTCGCCTAATGGTGTGTGTGGGCAGGCTTTTAGTACGTTGACATGATGGGTATTGAGCGCGTACCAATGCACCTTGTCGTGGTGAGCAACCAGTAATAAAGCTTGCGGCTTCTCGACCACCAAGCCCTCGAACTGTTCGGTGGCGATCGCTTGCCACAGGTCACTCACCGCGTAGTCACTTTCAAACAAACGAGCTTGATGGTTGAGCGGCAAACATACTTGCGCTTGGTGTTCAGGGCTTAGCGATGCGAGCGCGCTACCCTCAAACGGTGGAGACGCTGGGGCGAGAGTGAGCGCCACTTGCGCCCACTCAAAACGGGCAAGCTCGGCGCAACACGGCACGGGCTCGATAATATTGGGTAGGGCGCGCAAGGTCGCATCGAACTGTGCGCCATAGTCTTCCATCACCCCGGTTTGCGGGGGATGCACCATCGCATGATGACGGGCTACCGCGTCAAAACACGCCTCACCCAGTAGCGCACAGGTCTTGGGATACACGCATTTTAAGGTGTCGGTCAGGGTGACCACATAATGGTTGCGATAAATCTGCACTCGCTTGTCAGCGGCAAGGCGACCGTCTTTTATCGGCAGCGGCTGAGGGTCGTCCCGCAATGTGGCCGCAAAGGCCTGTTGCAGGGTGGCTAGCGTCATACTGCCTCCTTGTGTCGAGCCAGTCGGTGGTGGGCTTTGGCCGCTTCTGCTAACAATCGCTCGGGCGTGGGCAAGTCGCTATCCCATTCAATGAGGGTGTGGCGTGGGCCGTGGCGGTCAATCCACTGTTGATAGAGCGTCCACACCGCCTCGCTAACTGGCTGGTTATGGGTATCTATCCAAATCTCTCCTGCGGGTGTGTGTTTGACGGTAAACCCTGCCAGGTGGATCTCTTTCACCGCATGGGCAGGAATCGCGTCAAGGTAGGTGCTGGCGCTAAAATGATGGTTAAACGCGCTGACATGAACATTATTTAAATCGAGCAGTAAATCGCAGCCCGTGCGAGCGTGCACTTCGGCGAGAAATTCCCATTCGTGGTAGTCACCCTGAGCAAAGCTTAAATAGCTCGATGGGTTTTCAATCAGCAGAGGACGCTGCAGCGCGTCTTGAACCTGCTGCACATTGGCGCAAAACACCCGCAATGCCTGCTCGGTGTAAGGGAGGGGGAGTAAATCGTGAAAGTGCTGCCCATCTATCCGGCTCCAACTTAAATGGTCAGACACAAACAGTGGCTCGACGTGTTTGACCAGTGTACACAGCTTGTATAAATGGGCCCGATCAAGCGGCTCGTCGCTCCCCAGCGACAGCCCCACGCCATGGCAGCTGATGGCGTAATCCTCACGTAACCGCATCAAGGTCGAAAAAGCCGGACGGTGAGGGCGGAAATAGTTTTCACTGTGGATTTCTAACCAGCCAAGCTTTGGGCGATAGTGGTCGAAGTAGGTGAGATGGGGTTGTCTGAGTCCCACGCCAGTCAAAATGGTTGCTTCATCCATGGTCGCTCCTTGTGGTCGAGTGACAAAGCCCGGGGCAAGCCCGGGCGCGCCATATCAGGATGACGAGGTACTGCCGCCGACTAAGCGGTCGCATAAGCCTTCAGGCACCATGACAAAAGCGTCTTTTTGGCCATCTTTCGTTGACGTGCCCGCACAGGAGCTGGTGTTGGTGGCGCAGTCGTTTTCCCCTGCTTTAACGACGCCGTAGCATTTTTCTTTTTCTGCCGCATGGGCCGGTGCGCTAGTGAGTGTGGTGGTACCCACCGCCAACAATCCTGTGACAGCAGCGGCAACAGCTAGGTTAGTGTTTTTCATCATGTATCCTCTTCTTGTTCCGTGTTGGTGTTATCAGCCCTCTGATTCGTGGTGGGCCTATAAATCAAGATAGGAAAACACTGCACAATCTTTCATCATTTAAGTGTTTTTTTTGCATGGTTATGGATAAACTGCTGAATTTTATACTTAAAAAAGTTGCGTCGGGATCGGGCGCGCAATTTAGCGCTGAGCTGGTATAATCGCCAACCAGTGTATAAATACCCAGTAAAATGGCAGGTGGCGATGGACGTATCAACTCTTCTTGACGGACTCAACGACAAACAGCGTGACGCCGTGGCCGCGCCGCTTGGTAACCATTTAGTGCTTGCCGGGGCCGGTAGTGGTAAAACCCGGGTGCTGGTTCATCGTATGGCTTGGCTGATGCGGGTGGAAGAGGCGTCGCCGTTCTCGGTGATGGCGGTGACCTTCACCAACAAAGCAGCAGCCGAAATGCGTGGCCGTATTGAGCAATTGATGCAAGGCACCGCCTCTGGCATGTGGTGTGGTACCTTCCACGGTATTTGCCATCGTATTCTCCGTGCCCACTATTTGGACGCCAACCTGCCACAAGACTTCCAAATTCTTGATTCAGACGATCAGCAGCGCTTACTACGCCGGTTAATTAAAGCGCAAAACTTGGATGAAAAACACTGGCCTGCCAAGCAAGCGAGTTGGTATATCAATGGCAAAAAAGACGAAGGCTTGCGTCCCAAGCACATTGATACCCGCCATGATCCGGTCGAAAGCACTTGGCTGCGGATTTATCAGGCGTATCAAGAAGCTTGTGATCGCGCCGGTTTGGTGGATTTTGCCGAGATCTTGCTGCGAACCTTAGAGTTATTGCGCGATAAAGCGGTGATCCGCGAACACTATCAAGCACGTTTTCAGCACATTTTGGTGGATGAGTTCCAAGATACCAACAACATCCAATATGCGTGGCTACGCATGATGGCGGGCCAACAGGCGCATGTAATGATTGTGGGGGATGACGACCAATCTATTTACGGTTGGCGTGGCGCGAAAGTCGAGAATATTCAGCGTTTTCTGGACGATTTCACTACCCCGCAGACCATTCGTTTGGAGCAAAACTACCGCTCAACCAGTACGATTTTGCAAGCGGCGAACACCCTGATTGAAAATAATGCCGATCGGATGGGCAAAAGCCTGTGGACCGAGGGCAAAGAGGGTGAGCCCATCTCTGTGTATGCCGGTTTTAATGAACTGGATGAAGCGCGATTTGTGGTCGGTAAAATCAAAACCTGGCAAGACGAAGGCGGCGCACTCACTGATAGCGCCATTTTATACCGCAACAACGCCCAATCTCGGGTGCTGGAAGAAGCCTTAATTCAAGCCGGCCTGCCTTATCGTATCTACGGCGGCATGCGCTTTTTCGAACGCCAAGAAATCAAAGATGCGCTGGCGTATTTACGTTTGATGGCGAATCGCAATGACGATGCGGCGTTTGAGCGGGTAGTGAACACGCCCACTCGAGGGATTGGTGATCGTACCCTTGAGACGCTTCGTGGCGCGGCGCGCGATCGCGGCCAAACCTTGTGGCACACTGCCGAGCAAATTTTGGCAGAAAAAGCGCTGGCAGGACGCGCAGCCAATGCATTGGGCCGGTTTATCGAGCTGGTCAATGCGCTAGAAGATGACACCCGTGACATGGCGCTGTATCAACAGACCGATGCCGTGATCCGTCACTCCGGCTTGCGCGCCATGTACGAGCAAGAAAAAGGCGAAAAAGCGCAAGCACGCGTCGATAACTTGGAAGAGTTGGTGACGGCCACGCGCCAATTTACGCCGCCCGAAGAGGCGGAAGCGGAAGGCATGACACCGCTGTCGGCGTTCTTGGCCCACGCTGCCCTTGAGGCCGGTGAAGGGCAAGCGGATGAGTTTGATGATGCGGTCCAATTGATGACCTTACACAGTGCCAAAGGTCTTGAGTTCCCCTTAGTCTTTATGGTCGGGGTGGAAGAGGGCATGTTCCCCAGTCAGATGTCAGCCGAAGAAGCGGGCCGCTTAGAAGAAGAGCGTCGCCTTTGCTATGTTGGCATGACGCGAGCGATGGAAAAACTCTATCTGACCTACGCAGAAATGCGCCGTGTTTACGGCAAAGACATGTTCCATAAGATCTCGCGCTTTATTCGTGAGCTGCCCGAGGCCTGCTTGGAAGAAGTGCGCATGCGTGCCAATGTCTCACGCCCTGCCGCCAGCGGTGGCCGTTTTTCCAAAACGCAGACCCAAGAGAACTTTAATCAAACCGGATTTAGTTTGGGTCAGCGGGTTCAACACCCTAAGTTTGGTGAAGGCACCATCATCAACTTTGAAGGCAGTGGCGGACAAAGCCGCGTGCAAGTTGCCTTTAATGGGGAAGGGATTAAGTGGTTGGTGACTCAGTACGCCAAACTGGAAGCGCTTTAATCTCGGCTGCTTAACGCCAAAAAACGTCACATACGCCCAGCCTTGGCTGGGCGTATTGGTATTGACTCGATTGCCTGCATTTTTTCGGCCGCGGTGTTAGCCGAACACGCCGGCTTGCCACACAACCGCGCCACCTAGCAGCAAAAACAACAGCGCACACAGGCCATCGATAACCGGGGCGACCTTGGTGAGTACTTGCTGTACGCGACTGCCTGATAGCAGCCAGGCGAGCGAAGAAAACCAGCCTAATGAGAGTAGGAACACCACCGCCACGGCCATGGCTTTGCCACTGGCAGACATGCTGGCCGGCACCAAGGTACTCATCAACGAAATAAAAAACACCAAGGCTTTCGGGTTGAAAAGGTTGGTCAGTACCCCTTTCCAAAAGGCCTGTTTTTGGCCGCGTACCGCAGGCGCATCATTGGTGGTTTGCGCCGGCGCTGTGGTGGCGGCGAGCAAGCCTTTAATCGCGCTAAGGCCTAAATACATCAGCACACTGCCTCCTGCCACTTGCACCCACATAAACAGTTGCGGGTGCTGATGCACCAATAGACTGATGCCGGTAATGCTCAATATTGTGTGTGCCAAAATACTGAGTGATAACCCCAGCGCAATCGCCAAGCCAGTGGCACGGCCATAACGGGTCGCATTTTGGAGCACCAAGGCAAAGTCGGGCCCAGGGCTGAGCAGTGCAATCATATGTACCCCCGCCAGCGTGGCGAGAATAGCGAACTCATTCATCCTGATTTTCCTGCTGACAAAGGCGTGGTCTCTATCTTGGCTTCTTGCTGGCGCTTAGCTCGATAGGCATCAAAGCTAAATATTGCCAAGGCGGCCCAAATAAAGGCAAAGGTAGTGGCTTTATCTGGGGTAAAGGGTTCGTCATACAAGCCGACGGCAAGTAAAAACATTAAGCTGGGGCCGATATATTGGAAAAAGCCCAATACCGTCAAGGGTAAGCGGGTGGCGGCGCCGGTAAAGCACAGTAAAGGCACCGTAGTGATCAAACCGGCAGCGGCCAGTAGCATATTCAGGCTGATGGGGTTATCGAGCAGGTTGGCGCTGGGTGTATCGGCAAACTGCCACAGATAAATCAGCGCAACGGGCAAGAGTGTGCAGGTTTCCACAAACAAACCCGGCACCGCAGGGAGATTGATTTTTTTGCGCAGTAAGCCGTAAATCGCAAAACTGGTGGCCAGCACCAACGCAATCCAAGGCAGTGAACCAAAGGTGATCAGTTGCACTAACACTCCCACCAACGCCAGCGCGGCGGCAAGCCACTGCAGACGGCGGAAACGCTCACCAAGAAAGATCATCCCCAGCGCCACGTTCACCAGTGGATTAATGTAGTAGCCAAGGCTGGCATCCAGCATGCGGTTATTAACAATCGCCCAGATAAAAATCAGCCAATTACAGCCAATAAAGCAAGAGGTGAGCATTAACATCAACAGCTTTTTCGGTTCGCGAATAATTGGCTTGAGCTGATAAAAACGACGGGTGAAAAAAAGCAGCAATGCCAAAAAGACAAACGACCACAATACCCGGTGCGCTAAAATTTCCGGCGCCGGAATATGGTTGACCGTTTTAAAGTACATGGGGGCGATACCCCACATAATGTAGGCCGCCAGGGCCAATAACACGCCTTGGCGTGTACGTTTGGGATCAGGAATCACAGCGCAGTCTCGTTATAAGTGTCGGTCAGGGATGAACACCAACGTGTGCATGTTGTCTAGATGTAACAAGTTGTAAGGATGGGCGCAAGCACCTTTCTCTGTGCTCAGGGTTTCATCGCCTACAGGGTGTCGGTAGAATGAGCGCCAGTTTGAATAACGAGCTTGATTATGTCCGCCACCCCCGCCCATGCCGATGCGTCAACGTCTAGCGACGCCCCCATTGCTGATCCTGCCATGAGCCCTGCCCATCAGGTACTCAAAGCGGTGTTTGGTTATCACCAGTTCCGTGAGGGGCAACAAGCGGTGATTGATGCGGCGATTGCGGGGCGTGATGCCTTGGTGATTATGCCGACCGGGGGAGGCAAGTCTCTGTGCTATCAGATCCCCGCGTTGGTGCGCACCGGCTTGACCGTGGTGATTTCACCTTTGATTTCATTGATGAAAGATCAGGTTGACCAGCTTAATGCCAATGGGGTTGCCGCGGCGTGCTTAAACTCAGCGATGACGCCTGAGGCGCAAGCGGATACCTTGCGTGCGTTAAATCAGGGGGAGGTGAAGCTACTCTATGTGTCGCCTGAGCGCGCGTTGGGGCGCGACTTTATCCATCGCTTAACAGAGTGGCAACTGGCGTTGATTGCAGTCGACGAAGCGCACTGTATTTCCCAGTGGGGCCATGACTTTCGTCGCGAATATGCCTCTTTAGGCCAGCTCAAACAGCACTTTCCTGACGTGCCTGTGATGGCGCTGACAGCCACCGCGGATGCCACCACGCGCGAGGATATTTTATCCCGCCTTGCCCTGCATGATCCGCTGGTGCATCTGGGTAGCTTTGACCGTCCTAACATTCGTTACACCTTGCTGGAAAAGCACAAACCTTTAGCCCAATTGGTGCAGTTTCTGAGTGGTCAACGCGGCCAATCCGGGATTGTCTATTGTAATAGCCGTAAGCGGGTTGAGCAGGTCACTCAAAAACTGTGTGACAACAATATGCTCGCCGCCGCTTACCATGCAGGGATGACCACTGAGGCGCGCGGATCAGTCCAAGAGGCGTTCCAACGTGATGATGTCAACATTGTGGTAGCGACCGTGGCATTTGGGATGGGGATCAACAAGCCCAATGTTCGCTTTGTGGTGCACTATGATGTGCCGCGCAATATTGAATCTTACTACCAAGAAACCGGCCGTGCCGGGCGAGATGGACTGCCGGCTGAAGCGGTGTTGTTATATGACCCCTCCGACATGGGATGGCTCCATCGCTGCTTGGAAGAAAAACCGGATGGGCCACAAAAGCAGGTCGAAAGCCATAAACTGACCGCGATGGGGGCGTTTGCCGAAGCGCAAACCTGTCGCCGTTTAGTGCTCCTTAACTACTTTGGTGAGAACCGCCAAACACCTTGTGGCAACTGTGATATTTGTCTCGACCCGCCCACCCATTTTGATGGCACCGAACAAGCACAAAAAGCGCTGTCGTGCGTGTACCGTGTTAACCAAAGCTTCGGGGTCGGGTATGTGGTGGAAGTATTGCGCGGGATGCAAAATCAGCGCATTAAAGATCATGGTCACGACAAGCTCTCTACCTATGGTATCGGGCGAGAGTGGAGCCATGAATACTGGGTGAGTATTATTCGCCAATTGATCCACCGCGGTTACTTGGTACAAAACATTGCCCGCAGCTCAGTGCTGCAGTTGACCGAACAAGCGCGGCCATTACTGCGCAGCGA
The DNA here is from genome assembly GCF_003390965.1 of Salinivibrio sp. HTSP. Taxonomy (NCBI): domain Bacteria; kingdom Pseudomonadati; phylum Pseudomonadota; class Gammaproteobacteria; order Vibrionales; family Vibrionaceae; genus Salinivibrio; species Salinivibrio sp. HTSP. Next base: position 60,183 of record NZ_PXUD01000006.1, on the reverse strand, counting down.
GATTGCCCTTGAGCTGGCGGTGCCGCGTATTGGCCTCAGCCCGCGCACCAAAGCCAACAAACTGAGCCAGCGCCATTACGATAAAAAATTGTTTGCCAAGTTGCGTAAGTTGCGTAAAGCGATTGCCGATGAGGAAGATATTCCGCCTTACGTGGTATTTAACGATGCCAGTTTGATGGAAATGGCTGAGATGCTGCCGTCATCGCAAGCGGAACTCTTAGCGGTCAGTGGCGTCGGGCAACGCAAACTGGAAAAATTCGGCGATGCGTTTTTGGACTTAATTGATGATCATCTTAGTGTAAGTGAATTTGGTTATGGCACCGAGTAACTGGCAACTGATGGCGTCCGACAGCACCTTGGCGTTTTATCAGCCTCAGCTTGATGCGGATAATGCTAAAGAAGTCTGTCAGCCGTTGTTAGGCACCCTCGCGGCCTCTGTGCTTGAGTGCCAACAGGACGCTGACATGATGACCTGGCTGATTGATTTTGAAGGCACGCGCTTGATGCTCAAAGCGGCACATTATACCCAGAGCGTGTGGGTAGAAGCGCTGGATAATGAGGGCGACGAGGTAATTGCCTTTTTGCGCCATTGGTGGACGCGTCATCCGCCTCTTTAAATTGCACTGGCACCGGCGATTGATTGCTGTATAATTCGCCACCTCGCGCTGCCTGTAGACGGGTAGCTAAGTCTTTTGGGTTCCCTCGCCCCCAATAACAAAAAGGTGCACGATGAGCCACTTTTCCCTTGCTCAGCAGCGTAAAGCGCTGGGTTACCTCGTTCTATTCCATCTAATCATTATTGCCTCCAGTAATTACTTGGTGCAGATCCCCTTTACGGTTTGGGGTTTCCACACCACCTGGGGAGCCTTTACCTTTCCGTTTATTTTTTTGGCCACTGATTTAACCGTCAGGATCTATGGTCCGACTCTGGCGCGCCGCATTATCTTGCTGGTGATGGTGCCCTCGCTGCTGATTTCCTACGTGTTATCCGTCTTGTTTTACCAAGGCAGTTATCAAGGCATGGAGCAGCTGGGTAGCTTTAATCTCACCGTCGCGCGGATTGCGATTGCCAGCTTCATGGCTTACTTGCTGGGTCAGATCTTAGATATTCATGTGTTCAATCGGTTACGTCAGCAGCGCCAATGGTGGGTCGCGCCCAGTTGTTCCACCTTGTTTGGCAATGCGTCAGACACGCTCGCCTTTTTCGCGATTGCGTTTTACCAAAGCCAAGATGCCTTTATGGCGGCGCACTGGGTTGAAATTGCTTTGGTAGACTATGCCTTTAAGCTGATTATTAGCTTGGGACTGTTTATTCCTTTGTATGGAGTGTTGCTCAACCTGATTATTCGACGAATCACACAGGTGACCCCGTCGGCGACGGTGCAGCAAACGTCCTAGTCAGTCGCAGAATAAAGAGTCGCATCGCGGCTCTTTTTTTACGTCAATACGAGGAGGTGAGATGGAAATTCGTGCTGGGCACTTAGAGGAGGCGGTAACGGTACTAAACAGCGTGCCCGAGTTGGATGCAGGAGTATCCTTGGAGCAATGCCACGCGCGATTAGCCGGACGCACGGCATTGGTATTGGTCGCGTATCAAAACGGTAAGCCTGTGGGGGCGAAAATAGGCTATGCCACCAGTCAGACGCAGTTTTATAGCTGGCTGGGCGGGGTGAGCAAAGCGGCGCGAGGTCAAGGGGTAGCGAAAGCGCTACTCAAGGCTCAAGAAGCGTGGGTTGATGAGTTTGGTTATCAAACGCTTGCGGTCAAATCACGCAACCGCTTTACCGCGATGGTGTGCATGCTGGTGCGTCATGGCTATCAGGTGGTGGCATTGGAGCAAAAAGGTCAGCCTGCCGATTACCGGCTTTATTTTGAGAAGCAGATCAATAAATGAACAGTGAGTGGAAAATAAGCATATTTTTTTCTTGATAAACGATAATGAGAATGGTTATTATTAACTCGCACTCAGGGTCAAGCCCACATGCTTAACCCTGAAGGCACGACATTGCTCACATTGCTTCCAGTGTATTAGCGGGGCGCTTATCAGACAGTGATTAAGTTAGCCCATTTTTGCTAGGCGACACCTTTCGGGGTGTCGCTTTTTTCTTTTCTGGGTAATGGCTTTTCGAACGATGGATGTTGGCATTATGGCGGTGGATGCAATGACAGTTTGATGACAGCGAGAGAGTCTGAGCACAAGATCAACAAATCAAAAAGCATCGAAATTATTTGTTGAAAATGCTAATGATAATGGTTATTGTTAACTCGTCTTCAGGGCCAAGCTCACATGCTCAGCGCTGAAGGCACGACATTGCTCACATTGCTTCCAGTGTATTGGGGCCAGCAAACTGTTACTCAAACAGCTTTGTTTTTGCGCTCACCTGTTACAGCGACGCCGCTCTCGGCGTCGATTTTTTCTTTGTGTCTTCCTATTATGTGCTTAGGCCAGCTCAACCAGTTTTTTCACCATCCGATTGATGCCACTCGCGGCGTCCGACACAGATGTTGCCAGCATATAGGCCGGTGTGGATAGCAGATGGTGGCGTTGGTCTAACACATAATCCGATACTGGACATTCGATATGCTCACCGCCCATACGGTTAAAGGCGGCGGCGATGTCTGGCTCATTACCAATGGTGCCTTTGACGCCTTTTGGGTAGATCTGCGGGATCATGATCGGGGCGATACACATATAGCCAGCAGGCTTCTCGGAACGGGCAAAGGCCTGACACACTGCAAACATATCTTGGTGTACCTGAACCGGATCGCCATTGTAAGCAAAGTCCGATAAGTTTTTTGCGGCACCAAAACCGCCAGGAACCAGTAGGGCGTCGAAGTCATCGGCGTTCAAATCAGTTAGCGGAAGTATCTCTCCACGCACAATGCGGCTGGCTTCAGTGAGCACATTACGCGTTTCGCTCATCGCTTCGCCAGTACGATGGTTAATAACATGGTGCTGATCGATATCTGGGGCAAAGCACTGCCATTGAGCATCGTTTTGCTCGAGGGCCAGTAGGGATAACACAGTTTCTTGGATCTCGGCACCATCAAACACGCCGCAGCCAGATAAGATCACAGCCACCTTTTTCATCACGCTCTCCTTGTATCGGCATTTAAAATATTGCAATCCGAGTGGGCAATGCTTAAAGCGTCGTCTACGCTTAATTGCATCTAACAGTGTCGCATTGGCCAAGGGCTTATGCGAAATAGTAGCCAAGATCGCAAGAGAAATTGGTGATTATCTCCGCAGTTTGTGATGACTTTCTCTGCAACCTTTGACGCCAGTAGCGATTTCTTTTTCCACACCACAGGATCCTTTTTCGATCAAGATCCAGATCCTGTGATTTTGCCTAAGTTAATGTTTTTATTTAATAAAAAATCCATTTCTTATGTTTGTTTAGACAAAATCAAAACCCTATAAAATAATTACCAACAAAGTTATCCACAGATTGGCGACCTTGTGGGAAAAACCATGGTTAACAGGGGTCGAGACTCGTGGCATGCTTAACGGCTAACGTGTTTAACTGGCGATCAAGATTCTGATATGGCAACTCTTCCCGACAATCCGTTAATCCTTGTGGATGGCTCTTCGTATCTTTACCGGGCATACCATGCGTCCCCTAATCTCACTAATAGCCAAGGCGAGCCCACGGGCGCGGTTTTTGGGGTGGTCAATATGCTGCGCAGCTTGTTGCGACAGTATCCACATTCACACGTGGCGGTGATTTTTGATGCCAAAGGGAAGACGTTCCGCGATGACATGTATGAACAATACAAAGCCAATCGTCCACCGATGCCAGATGATCTACGCGGGCAAATTGAACCTTTGCACAAGATTATCAAAGCCATGGGTTTGCCTTTACTCGCGGTAGAAGGGGTGGAAGCCGATGATGTGATTGGCACGCTCGCCACGCAAGCCTCACAAACGGGGATGCCGGTGCTTATCAGTACGGGTGATAAAGATATGGCGCAGCTGGTGGATGAGCATGTCACCTTAATCAACACCATGACCAATGTGGTGATGGATCCTGAGGCGGTGCGTGAGAAGTATGGCTTTGGTCCTGAGCATATGATTGATTATCTTGCCTTGATGGGCGACAAAGTCGATAACATTCCCGGTGTACCTGGGGTCGGTGATAAAACCGCGACCGCGTTGATTGCCAATCTGGGCGGCTTGGATGATATTTACGCCAGCCTTGAGCGTATCGCCGACCTTGGTTTCCGTGGTGCGAAGAGCATGGCGAAGAAACTGACAGAGCATAAAGAGTCGGCTTATTTGTCACACCAGTTAGCAACGATAAAATTGGACGTTGAACTGGACTTCACCCCTGAACAGCTGGTCAAGCAAGAGCCTGATAATGACACCTTGGTGGCCATGTATCGTGACTTGCAATTCCGCCGCTGGCTCAAAGAGCTGGATGAAGGTGATGCGCCAGAAGAGGCGGTGTCTGATGAGCCTATCTCGCAAGCGGCCACGATTGACCGCAGTGGTTATCAGACCGTTCTGACACGCGACGCGCTGGATAGTTGGCTTGAAAAAATCCGTGATGCTGAGGTGGTCGCGGTGGATACGGAAACCGATAGCCTCAACTATATGGAAGCCAATCTGGTTGGGATTTCATTTGCCGTCGCGCCGGGTGAAGCGGCTTATGTGCCGGTAGCTCATGATTACCTGGAAGCGCCTGCGCAGTTATCGCTGGATCAGGTGCTTGACGTATTACGCCCTTGGTTGGAAGATCCTTCAGCGGCGAAAGTCGGTCAAAATCTGAAATATGATGCCAGTGTGTTTGCGCGTCACGGGATCACCTTAAAAGGGATCGCCTATGACACCATGCTAGAATCGTACGTCTATAACAGTGTGGCGGGACGTCATGACATGGATAGCCTCGCTGAGCGCTACTTGCAGCATACCTGCATCAGCTTTGAAGAGATTGCCGGGAAAGGCAAGAAACAACTGACTTTTAACCAAATCCCGCTTGAGCAAGCGGCACCTTATGCGGCGGAAGATGCCGACATTACGTTGCGTTTGCACCAATACCTGATTGGGAAAGTCACCAGTGACGAGAAACTAAAAACCATTTTTGAGTGCTACGAGATGCCGCTGGTCAGCGTGCTGTCGCGCATGGAACGTCATGGCGTGTTAATCGACAAAGACAAGCTGGCGACCCAATCAGAGGCGCTACATACTCGTTTGATTGAGCTTGAGCGTGAAGCCTTTGAGATTGCCGGCGAAGAGTTCAACTTAAGCTCGCCCAAGCAACTACAAGCAATTTTGTTTGAGAAAATGGGCCTGCCGGTGGTGAAGAAAACCCCATCAGGGAGCCCTTCAACCAATGAGGAAGTGCTGCAAGAGCTCTCACTCGATTACCCGCTACCTGCGCGGATTTTGGAATACCGTGGACTGGCAAAACTCAAATCGACGTACACGGACAAATTGCCGCGCATGATTAATGCGCAAACGGGCCGCGTGCATACCTCGTATCATCAAGCCGTCACTGCGACGGGACGCTTATCGTCCACCGATCCGAACTTACAAAATATCCCCATTCGTAACGAGCAGGGGCGTCGGATTCGCGAGGCCTTTACGGCAGACGCGGATAATACCATTTTGGCGGTGGATTACTCGCAAATCGAATTGCGGATTATGGCGCATTTATCTGGTGATAAAGCCTTGCTAGAAGCGTTCCGAGAGGGCAAAGATATTCACGCCGCCACCGCAGCCGAAGTGATGGGTATCCGCCTCGATGAAGTCACCAGTGAACAGCGTCGCCGCGCCAAAGCGATCAACTTTGGCCTGATTTATGGCATGAGTGCCTTTGGCTTATCTCGTCAATTAGGGATTGGTCGCCATGAAGCACAAAGTTACATGGATACTTATTTTGAGCGTTATCCAGGCGTGAAGGCCTACATGGAACGCACCCGTGAGCAAGCGGCGGAAAAAGGCTACGTGGAAACCATTTTTGGTCGTCGCCTATATCTGCCTGAAATAAAATCACGAAACGGCATGCGTCGTAAAGGGGCCGAGCGCGCGGCAATCAATGCGCCGATGCAAGGGACGGCAGCCGATATTATCAAGCGTGCGATGATACTGGTTGATCAATGGATCCAAGCCAACGCCGCGGATGAGGCTCGCCTGGTGATGCAGGTACACGATGAACTGGTGTTGGAAGTTAAAACGTCATCAATGTCCAAAGTTGAAAGCCAAGTACGGAAATTGATGGCGTCAGCGGCTGACTTGGATGTGCCTTTGATCGCCGAAGCAGGGTTCGGCGATAACTGGGGAGAAGCCCACTAAGTTCAGGGTTTTTATTGACCTTTCTGTCTTTTTACACTGAAAGCCGATATTTTTATCGGCTTTTTTTTATTCATTATCCACCTGATCTGTGGCGTTTTTACGCTAAATAGGTTTATTTTTATGAAAAAAAATTACGTAAGATACTTTTCAACACTGAGTGATTGATATACAGTTAACAGCGTAGGGTACAGAGGTAAGATGTTCTATCTTTCAGACCTTTTGTTTCACGTTATTGGATTTGGCTGATTCAGCAGCCCCAGTCAGGATACTGACTGGGGCTTTTTTTATTGGCTAATCGTCAGCGCGAGGCGTCACCCTGCCACTGCCTTTTTTGTGTTTTGCTGATTCGCATCATCCCATTCTTTTCAAAAAAATTAGAGCAATTACTTTAATTTTGGCTAAGGGCTTGGTTATAATGCGCACAGCTTCTTGTTCTTTATGTGTCTATAGGGTCTGATTGAGATCGCTTAAGCACAAAGATTCGCCGGCCCTCATATTGAGGGTCGGCTTTTTTTTATCTACGTCAGTGACAGGCAGGCTTTCCCCGTTAAAGCGGGTTAATCGGTTGGTTGTGCGTCGTCGGTAAGAGGAGAGGGATCTTGTTGATACCAGCCGTCTAGCTTGCGGCGTAATTTATCGACGCCCATGCCTTTGAGCGATGAGTACAACTCGACCTCAACATCGCCGCAAAAGGCCAGTGACGCTTCACGGATTTTCATCAGTTGCTGCTTACGTGCCCCTGATTTCAACTTATCGGCTTTGGTCAGTAGTACCAACACTGGCAAGTGAGACTCTACCGCCCAGTAAATCAGTTGCTGATCCAAGTCTTTCATCGGATGACGAATATCCATCAACACCACTAATCCGCCAAGTTGATCACGTTTTTGTAAATATTCTCCCAGTGAACGCTGCCACTTCTCTTTCATTTCCAAAGGGACTTGGGCATAACCATAACCGGGTAGGTCGACAATATGACAACCTTCGTCCACCTTAAAGAGGTTAATTAATTGTGTGCGCCCGGGTGTCTTACTGGTCTTTGCTAGGCTCTTTTGGTCACAAAGACGGTTAAGGGAGCTAGACTTACCGGCGTTGGAACGGCCAGCAAACGCAATCTCGATCCCCGTATTATCAGGAAGATGGCGAATGTCGGGTGCGCTGGTAACAAACTGGGTGTTACGGTAATTAAGTGATTGCTCCACTGTTAACTCCGTCTCGTCTTGGTGTAGTAGACTGATTACTTTTGTGTGAATTTGTGTAAAATAACCGTGCTCGGTTTTTGATCGGTAATTGTACCATGACGGTAACTAAGTAGTGGTACTGGAAGCTTGATAATTATAAACGGAATGTCATGAAGAAATTAGCGCTAATATTGACTCTCCTCGCCAGCACTTCAGTCTGGGCCCAAGGAGATGCTGAAGCGGGCAAAGCAAAATCCAATACCTGTGTCGCCTGTCACGGTGCTGACGGTAACAGTGTTTTGCCTGATTACCCAAACTTGGCGGGTCAGCACGCCAACTATCTAGAGAAACAACTGAAAGAATTTAAGCTCGGCGCGCAAAGCGGCGGTGAGCAAGGACGATATAACGCTGTAATGGCTGGCATGGTCGCGCCGCTTTCTGAGCAAGACATGGCAGACTTAGCGGCGTATTATGCAACCTTAACACCCAAGCCTGGTACCACGCCTGAAGGCGCTATCGAGGTAGGCCGCCAGCTCTACATGGCCGGTGATCCTGAGCGCGGTATTGCAGCCTGTACAGCCTGTCACGGTCCTCGCGGGAACGGCACCCCTTCTTCTGGTTTCCCGAAAATTTCTGGCCAGCCTGCGAAGTACCTAGCCAGTCAGTTGAAAATGTTCCGCGCCGGAGAGCGTCATAATGATATGAACAAAATGATGCGGTCGGTCGCGGCGAAACTGACGGACAAGGAAATTGACGCGCTGTCTAACTACTTAGGCGGGCTACACTAACAACCGAGCCGCTCTGCGAAAACGGTGGTGTGATAAACGCCGCCGTTTTTGTCCCTCCCGTTTATTCCCCCGGCCATCTCACTAGGCCCGCGCTTTGACATCACACCACGCCGATAGCGATAACAGCGACCTCGTGTGTGAGAGATTGGCTATTTGCTAGCAAGAAAAACACGTCACTTTTTGAAAGATATATTTTTTATCTGTTTAAAATCAGTGCTTTACCTCCATTATCCATTTTCGCTTCTTATTTTTATTTGGCGGTCATTCTAGGCAAGCGCGGTCACTGCGATATGCTATCACTATCAACAGGACGTTGGTCTTAAGGACAAGAGACTGAGCCAAGCAAGGCAGATGAGCACCAGGACGGTCTAACCACAGGATGTGGATGTTGCCAAGGTTGGCGCACAAGGATGACGTGACACAGGATGTGTAGTGGGTGTCGAGCGACAAGGACGCAGGAAGCGACGGATAGGCAGGCATGCTACCCACAATGACAGGATGTTGATACTAAGGCGCTAAGCGCCATTTATCAGGGATGAACCCAGTACCAGGACGGACACGATCCGCTTATTATCGCAAGCGCGATACGCGACAGGCTTTATGCCTGTCGCTTTTTTATTGACCCACTTTCTGCTACATTCGCGCCAGCCTTTGGCATAGATGAATGATATGCAGCACTGCCCTTTATGTGAGCACACAACAACCCATCTTTATCATACCGACAAACGCCGTGCGTACTTTCAATGCACGGATTGCGCGTTGGTATTTGTTGATCGCCAAACGCTGCTTGCGCCCGAGGACGAAAAGGCCATTTATGATTTGCACCAAAATCACCCGGAGGACCAAGGCTACCAGCGCTTTTTATCGCGTTTAGCCACACCCTTGCTGGCGCGACTGACGGTGCCTGCGAGCGGGTTAGATTTTGGCTGTGGTCCAGGGCCCGTGTTGGCGAGTATGTTGCGAGACGCAGGGCATGATGTGGCCTGCTATGATCCCTTCTATGCGCCACAAACCGACGTACTGGATGAATGCTATGACTTTATTACCTGTACGGAGGCGATCGAGCATTTTTATTGGCCGAAGGCGCAGTGGCATCAATGGCTCTCAATGCTTAAACCGGGCGGCTATTTGGGGATTATGACCAAACTGGTTAAGGATCCCGATGCTTTTTCACGCTGGCACTATAAGAACGATCTGACTCACGTTAGCTTTTTTAGTCGCCATACGTTCCAGTTTTTAGCTCACCAAGCTGGCTTGGCGCTCACGTTTATTGGCAACGACGTAATTTTAATGAGGAAACCACAGACATGACGCGTAAAAAGAAAACGCGCCGCGTAGGATCGGAAGGCCCGGCGCAATACGTAGATAAAAACCAGAACGAGCAAGACCGCATTGCGCGAATGCTGAAAAAGCAGAAAAAGCGTAAGGGCAAGAAAGCCGGCTCGCGTCATTCAGAAGAAGAAAACAAGCAAGTGCGTCGCAGCGGTGGTAAAAAAGACCCGCGCATTGGCAGTAAAAAGCCGATCCCATTGGGTACGGATGCAGAAAAACCGAAGCAACCCAAACTCACGCCAGAGCAAGAGCTTGCAAAGCTTGAGCAAGACCCACAACTGAACGTGTTGCTGGATCGCATCGAAAATGGTGAGAAGTTGGGCGCGGGCTTGCAAGCTTACGTGGATGAAAAGCTGGATCGGATTGAAGTGCTGATGGATAAACTGGGCCTGCTGACCGACGACAATGAGTTGAATGATGACGATGACCTGCTGGCTAAATTTGAGCAACAGGATGATTAACAAGGAGTAACCGGTGCAGGAGTGGATCTGGATATTGGCAGGACTTGGGGCGCTGATTATTTTGGCGTTGTCGGTGTACGCAGGCGTATTGCTGGCGAAGCTAAAGCGACAAACCAAATGGCAAGCCGAGATGAAAGAGGCAGCGATCAACCAACGCAATGATAAAATCATTGAGAGCGTTGATGTGATTGCGTTTGCCGCACTGCAGGATCAATGCGATTTGTCGGAGGCCGCGATCCGTCTTTACATGATCATGGATCACCTACAAGGCGATAAGCGGGTTGAGTTTGATAGCCGCTATCCGGCCTTGTTTGAATTGTATGAGGCGGTAAAAGATACCCCTCGTGGTGAGGCTAGAAAGGGGCTGAAAAAGAATGAGCGCATGCGACTCGACTTAGACCGAGCCAAACATGAAGCGCGTCTGGAAGAGGCAATAAAAGTGGAGCTCTCAGACATTCTTGCCTTTACTGGGGGTCGCCACATCCCTGATCATATCCTGACACACTGAGTGTGACTGCCTGGAAAGCAGCCGATAACAGCTGCTTTCCACTGTCATTTTGTCCCAATACCCTTATAATTATTAGGCGAAAATCGATCTCGCCGACACTTTCGCAACATCAGTGCGGGTAGTGCTAAACACCTGACTTAAGGCTGTGGCACACTAGACCCTGTTACTCCTTTCCTAAGCGCTTTTGCGGAATGTAAGCCATGTCATCACCACAAATCATTTGGGATCAAGCCCTTATCAATAAGTACAACTATTCAGGGCCCCGTTATACCTCGTACCCGACGGCACTCGAATTTCATGAGGCGTTTGCGCCCGCGGAATTTGATATGGCGTGTAGCCAGTATCCTGAGCGCCCGTTGTCGTTGTATGTGCATATCCCGTTTTGCCACAAACTTTGCTATTACTGTGGCTGCAATAAAGTGGTGACACGGCACCAGCATAAGGCGGATGAGTATCTGGATGCGCTTGAGCACGAGATCCGTCAGCGTGCATTTTTACTTGGCTCACGTCGTGTGACGCAACTGCATTGGGGCGGAGGCACCCCGACGTTTCTCACTAAAGCGCAAATTTCTCGCTTAATGCACTTGCTACGCCAAGAGTTCGACTTTGAAGACGAAGCTGAGATCAGCATCGAGGTCGATCCGCGCGAAATTCCACTCGATATGCTCGATCATCTCCGCGATGAAGGCTTCAATCGTATCAGTATTGGGGTGCAGGACTTTGATAAAAAAGTGCAACAGCTGGTGAACCGAGAGCAAGATGAAGACTTTATTCATGCCTTGGTTGAACGTGCCCGCGAACTGGGCTTCCGCTCCACCAATCTCGATTTGATTTATGGCTTGCCCAGCCAATCGCCAGAGGGGTTTGCCAATACGCTTGAGCAAGTCCTTACCATGCGTCCGGGTCGACTCTCAGTGTTTAATTACGCGCATTTACCCAACTTGTTCGCGGCGCAGCGCAAAATCAAAGAAGAAGATTTACCCTCACCGGACGCCAAGCTCACCATGTTGCAAGACACCATCAATACGTTGACGGGGGCTGGCTATCAGTTTATCGGCATGGATCATTTTGCTCTGCCTGATGATGAGCTGGCGGTGGCGCAGCGTGAAGGGCGTTTACATCGCAACTTCCAAGGCTATACCACCCAAGGTGACTGTGATCTGCTCGGGCTCGGGGTGTCGGCGATTTCGATGATTGGTGATTGTTACGCGCAGAATCAAAAAGAGATGAAAGCGTATTATCAGCAAGTGGATGCCGAGCGCCATGCCCTATTCAAAGGCGTGATGCTTGAGCCGGATGACCGCATTCGTCGTGATGTGATTAAAGCGCTGATGTGTAATTTCACCCTAGAGAAAGCGGACATTGCGACACGTTACCAGATAGATTTTGATCAGTATTTTGCTGAGGATCTGGCGCTACTGCAGTGCTTTATCGATGATGACTTGGTCCGGGTGACTGATAAAACGATTTCAGTGACCAAAACGGGCCGTATGCTGATCCGCAATATCTGTATGAGCTTTGATGTTTATTTGCGAGATAGAGCGCGTCAGCAACAGTTTTCGCGGGTGATTTAACCTAAAAAAACCGCCAAATGGCGGTTTTTTACGGCGCGAGCCTCGCGTGGAGTGGCTCGACGAAGACCTAGCGTGTTGCCGCGTGGGCTTTCAGTGCGGCTTTCTCACTATCAGACAAGAAAGCAATCGAAAGGCCATTTTCTTGCAATGTGGTGATTTGCGCCGGCGTTAAGCCCGCGGCAGGGGCAGCGACTTCATATTCATAGGGTAATTCAATCCCTTCCACGGCTGGATCGTCAGTATTTAACGAGGCCAGAATGTCATGGTCGAGGAATTGACGCACCGGGTGCTGCGCGAGATCAGCAATGGTGCTGGTTTGGATGTTTGACGTCAGGCAAGTTTCAATACCTATCTGGTGTTTCGCCAAGTAATCCATCAGCGCTGGATCCTCAATGGCTTTCACACCGTGTCCGATTCGGGTGGCGCCGAGTTCGTTGATTGCTTGCCACATACTGGCGGCGCCAGCGGCTTCGCCAGCGTGCACGGTCACTTGCAGGTCGCTGGCCCGTACTTTGGCAAAGTGCTCGGTGAATTGGTCGCCCGGTTGGCCCAGCTCATCACCGGCCAGATCGATGGCCACTAGGTGTGATTTCTGTGTCAGTAGTGCATCCAGCTCGGCCATACAGGCTTTTGTGCCGAAGGTACGGCTCATGATGCCAATCAAGTTGGTTTTCACGCCAAAGTCGCGGCTACCCGCCTGTACACCATCGACCACGGCTTCGACCACGCCTTCTAGTGGTAATTGGTGCTTCAGCGCCATGTAGTAGGGCGAAAAGCGCAGCTCGGCATAATCAATTTGCGCGTTTAAGGCATCTTCTACGTTTTCGTAGGCGACGCGGCGAACGGCATCTAAATCCCCTAATACGGCTACGCCCCAATCGAGCTTAGACAGGAACGCCACTAAATCGGGTTCGTTCTTGACCACCTGCACATGTGGGCGCAGTGACTCGATATCGGTGGCGGGTAGTGGCATCGCAAATTTTTGCCCTAGCGCCAAAATGGTGTCGATACGAATATTGCCGTCCAAGTGACGGTGCAAATCTGTCACGGGTAAGTCTTTTGTTATCATCATCGGTTCCCAGCAGGTGAGTTGGGGCTCAGTATAGCGAGTGACTCTCTTATCGTCAGTAGTCAGTGTATCGATGGCGTGACAGCTATCGCGTGGGGAGCTTATCCGTTACCCGTTCTGTTGGTTGTTCCGCTAAGGGGAGGGGTTTAGCAAACAAGAAGCCTTGTGCAAAGTGGCAACCAATGTCACGCAGCCGTTCGGCTTCTTCCTGGGTTTCTATGCCCTCGGCCACCAGGTGCACATCCATACCGCGTGTCATGGCAACCACGGCTTCAATGATGCGCTGGTTAGTGCTGTTTTCGGTCATCGAGTGAACGAAGCTGCGATCAATCTTAAGGCTGTCAAACGCCATTTGGTGAAGGTATGCCAGCGATGAATAGCCGGTGCCAAAGTCATCGATAGCAATTTTAATTCCTAGCGCGCGGATTTTGGTTAACCCTGAGGTCGCTAAGTGCTCATGACTCATCAGCTGTGACTCAGTGATCTCCAAGGTTAAATTCTCCGCTGGCAGTTGGGTACGATCCAGCACGCTTTGCAGTTTGTCGATAAAGTCGGCCGACAGTAGCTGACGTGCGGATAAATTCACGTGCAGCTGATAATTGGCTGGCCACAAGCCTTTTTGAATCTGCGCCACGGTGTCATAAGCGGCTTGCTCGAGTACCTGCATGCCGATTTGATTGATCAAGCCACTTTGCTCGGCGACGGGAATAAAATCGGCCGGGGAGACCATGCCACGCGTAGGGTGGCGCCAGCGCACCAAGGCTTCCGCGCCGCAGAAGCGGCCATCAAGCAAGCGGACAAAGGGTTGGTAATACACCTCAAATTGATGATGCTGTACGGCGTGATGAAGCTCGAGGAGGAGCCTTGATTGCTCTTGAATCCGTGCCTGCATATTGGCTTCAAAGTACACATACATCGCTGTTTCACTGCGTTTGGCTTCGCTCAATGCGAGACCGGCGTGATCAAGGCCTTCGTAAATGGCATCGCCAAAGGTGTAGCCAAAGACGACCCCCGCACACGCGTCGACCAAAACATCATCGTTGCCAATGGTGACAGGGCGCTTAAACAAACTCAGTAACTGATCGACCAATGCCTCTGATTGCGTGCGGTTAGTGGTATTGGGCGCGAGAACGGCGAACTCATCGCCACGCACGCGTGCCAGTAGCATCCCAGAGCCATCGGAGAGGGCGCTGAGTCGATCGGCGATCGCGCATAAAAGCGTGTCCCCGCCTTCTTGTCCAAGGCTATCATTAATGTTGCGAAAGCCGTTGATCCCCAAAATCACCAAGGTATTGGGGGCGTGATAGCGCAAGCCAGCAGCCTGTTCAATCAAGCCTTCACGGGTATAGAGTTGCGTGAGGTTATCTTGGCGGACTTGTTGGCGCAGTGCATTGAACGACTGCTGCAACTTGACCGACATGTTGTTAAATGCTTCTTTGAGTATCGAGATTTCCCGCAGGCTTGCGGGCGTATTGATGCGGTAAGTCAAGTTGCCCGATGCCAGTTTGGCTGCCGCTTCAGCGGTGTCTCTCAATGGGCGAGTCAGTTGGCGTATAATGAAATACACCACCGCAAGCCCGATCAGTGCCATGGTCACCACCAGATAAATGCTGATCTCTTGCTGGCTTAGCAGGTTTTTTAACAGTAGCTGGTCGGGCAGTGCGACCACTACATACCATTGATGCTGAAAGGGAGCGGGCATCGCCACTTGTTTAATGGTGCCATAAAAATGGCCCTTGTCGGCAATATTGAAACTAAAGGGCTTGCCTAAACGGCCGGGTTCGGGCGGCCACGCGTTTGCGACCTGACTAATGGTATTATCGAGGACTGGGTTATGGCTAATATCGGGAAAATGCAAGATATTGCTGGGGCTCTCTTGGCCACTGTGGGCGATCATCCGACCCTCATCGTCGACAATAAATAATGCCCCCCCAAGTTTTTGTTGCCGCTCACTTAAGAAGCGATTAAACGCATTGAGCTTGATGTCGCTGGCGACCACACCCCACAGATTATCGTCGACCATCACCGGAGCAATCGCCGATAAGGAGACTTCGCCGACTTCATCGGCATCACGGTAAATATCGGTCCAGCGTGGTTGCTCGCGATTGAAAGCAGGAATGTACCATGGTCGGATGCGTGGATCGTAGTAGTTGTCTTGATAAATGACGTTAGCGTTTGGCGTGCGGCCATCAAAAATACGCAGCGTACCCTGGGTCGCGTCACTTTGCTCCATCAAAATATATTGACCGGCTTGGCTTTTACGGTAGCCGAAATATTCGCCCTCGGCATCGACGCCAATGCTTAATACCTGCATGTAAGGCATGGCTTGGTAGAGGGAGGTGTAGCTATTGAGAAGATAATCACGCAGCCCTGCGTCAGTTATTGGCGCATCGCCAAGCCGGGCGGCTAGGCTGTCGGCGACAAAAATGTTGGCATTAAAGGGGTGAGCAAGATACTGGCGCAAGTCTCGCTCAATACCGACGGAGTAATCCTCGAGTAATAACTTGCCGACAAATTGCGAGCTGGCGCGATAGTGGTTGTTGATGGTAATAATGATCACGACCAGCGTGAGTGTTAGGACGAGAAACACGGGGAGCATCACGGCAGCGCGTATCGACAATGGGCGTAAGTTTCTCATCAGGACAGCAACTTTACTCTTATAAAAAAACAACATGATTGTTAGATTTTACCTCAATCTCTTTACTTAAATTTAGCAGAGGTTCAAAGAGTGTCAGTTTCAATAATGAGTTAAGACTCAATATTTAGCTCTTTGAGTTTACGTGTCAGGGTATTACGCCCCCATCCTAAAATTTTAGCTGCCTCTTGTTTGTGGCCATGCGTGTGCTTGAGCGCCGATTGCAACAAGATGCGTTCAACACTGGGGAGCGCTTGTTGCAAAATACCATGTTGTCCTTGTGTTATCGCATCTTGCGCCCAATGCGTGAGAGCCTGCTGCCAATCATGGGCTTCATTGTCGGTCATAGCGCTGGGCTGGTTGAGCAGCTCCCTTGGGAGATCGGAGGGCAGCACCTCCTTACTGCTGGCCATCACGGTCAGCCAGCGGCAGGTGTTTTCTAGCTGGCGGACGTTACCCGGCCAAGGTAACTGGCTCATCATGGTTTCTGTGTCTGGGTGGAGTTGCTTGGCTTCGACATCTAGCTCTTTGGCCGCGCGGGCAAGAAAATGCTGACACAGCTGGGGAATATCTTGGCGCCTGTCTTTGAGTGAGGGGAGATGAACGCGGATCACGTTCAAGCGGTGAAACAAGTCGTCTCGGAAACTGCCTTCTGTCACCAAGCGTTCAAGATCTTGGTGGGTCGCAGCGATAATGCGCACATCCACATCGACCGCCGCGTGACCGCCGACCCGATAGAATTGACCATCCGCCAGCACACGCAGTAAACGCGTTTGCACATCCAATGGCATATCGCCAATTTCATCCAAAAAGAGGGTGCCGCCATTGGCTTGCTCAAAGCGTCCTTGCCGGACCGCATTGGCTCCCGTAAACGCCCCTTTTTCATGACCAAACAGCTCAGATTCAATCAAGTCTTTGGGAATGGCGGCCATATTCAGCGCGATAAAGGCTTGATCGGTCCGCGGACTATGACGATGTAGCGCTTGGGCGACTAGCTCCTTACCTGTACCCGACTCACCATTGATTAATACCGAAATCGAGGAGCGTGACAGCCGGCCAATGGCGCGAAACACTTCTTGCATCGCGGGAGCCTCGCCGATGATCTCGGGCGTCTGTGTTTGCGGCTGTCGTGACGTTTGTTGCTTTTGCTGCTCTTTATAGTGGGCCAGCGCGCGCTCAACCAGGGCCAGCGCTTCATCAATATCGAACGGCTTGGGCAGGTATTCAAACGCGCCTTTTTGATAGGCGTTGACCGCGGCATCTAAATCCGAGTGCGCGGTCATGATGATCACGGGTAAGTCAGGATGTTGCTCATGTACCGCTTTTAGCAGCGCCAGCCCATCGCTACCTGGCATGCGAATATCGGAGACCAACACATCAGGGCGACGTTCATGCAGGGCACTGAGTACATTTTCAGCATTGCTAAACGTATCGCAGGTGAGGCCGGCAGCACTGAGGGTGCGCTCCATCACCCAACGAATAGAGCTGTCATCATCAACAATCCAAATGGTCCCTTTACTCATGTGGCGTGTCCTTTTCTATGATTGGCAATTGGATGGTGAAGCAGGTATGGCCTGGCCAGCTATTCACGTCAATTTTCCCTTGATGCTGATCGATTAAATGATGGGTGATGGCGAGTCCAAGCCCATTGCCGTCAGCCTTGCTGGTGACCATGGGGTAGAACAAGGTGTCTTGCAGATGCGGCGCGATCCCGGGCCCATTGTCGATGATTTCAATTTGCGCGACCACCCGGTGACGCTCGCCATGGATCACGGTTTGAAAGCCTGTGCGCGTGCGCAAGGTGAGCCGCGCGTTTGGCTGACCACTTATCGCATCCGCCGCATTAGTGGCGACGTTGAGAATCGCTTGCTCCAGCTGCTCAGGATCCATCTCAAAATCAGGTAAGCTGGGATCATAATCGCGAATGATCTGGATGCCTTCGTGGTTATCGAGGCTGATCAATTGGCGGACTTTTTCCAATACCACGTGAATATTTTGTCGTTGGCGCAACCCAGGACGCTGTGGTCCCAGTAAACGGTCGACTAAGTTTCGCAATCGGTCGGCTTGCTCGATAATAATTTGCGTATATTCCGCTAAGCTCGCATCAGGCAGCATCTTTTCTAGCAGCTGTGCCGCGCCGCGTAAGCCGCCAAGAGGGTTTTTTATTTCATGCGCCAAGCCGCGTACCAACTCTTTTGCCGCTTGTTGTTGTGCTTTTTGGGTCAGCTCCTTACTGATCCTTTGCTGTTGGCTGACCACATTCACTTCCAGTAGCAGCCGCCCTTCGTCCTCTTGATCAAATAGCGGACTGGCACTGAGTTGCACCTTTTGTGGCTGACCGTCCACCACCCAGGTCACATCACTGTCCGTCAAGCTCTGCCCCGCCCGTGTGGTGTTGGCAATTTGTGCCCAGTCGACGCTGGCGTGCTGAATTTGCTCGGTGAGCGGCCGCGTCAGCAAGCGCCTGGCACTTTGATGCATCAGCTGCTCGGCGGCCGCGTTGACGTACTGAATACGCCATTGGCTATCCACCACAATAATGGCGGTGAGGAGGTGGTCGAACAGTTGAGCGGGTGCCATCCGTGTTGCGTCCTTGTTTGCACTGATTTGGTGCATTGAGTGTAATCGAGATCCTTGCTTGATGCAGCTTGCACTGCTGGGTTTGTGAATGCATCGGCGTTGTCGTGGGTTAATCATGCGCGCGATGTGGCTGATTCACGTGGGCGCGATGCAAATACACCTGATGTTCAGAGGACGATGCAATTATCTTGCCGTTTTCTAAAACGTGCACTTTAAAGCGATGGGTGCCTCTGTCTACCGGGCCGAGATGCCATTGCAGTGTGAGCTGTGAGGCGCTGCGCGTCTGCTCAGGGTGAGCCTGAACGGGTTGACCGTCCATCACCAGCTGCACGCGGTCGCTTGGGGAAGCCGCCGGGGCCAGAATGGCTTTTACGGAAACCTTGCCGGGGTTGCTGCGCAACGTCGCGCCATCACTGGGGTGAACCAGTGTGATCGTCACGTTTGATTGATGTGTGGGCGTGGGGGGTGTCTGCGGCGGTTGCGTTAACGGTGGCGATACCGGCGAGGGCGCGTAATGGCGCACTTGGTGGGGCGCGTTGGGAGGCTGATCACTAATATGCCATTGTCCGTTTTGATCCTGCCATTGGTAAACCGTGCCAGCCTGGCAGGTGACAGTGAGGCCGAGTACGATAATGGTTAGCCAGCGCATCGCTTCCCCTTTTTTATCTGCAGATAGTGGCAATGATAAGCGAGATGGCGCGGGTAAAAAGCACAAAAAAGCCCACCTGCGAGGTGGGCTACAATTTGGATTGTTTGCGCGCTTATACCGAGTAGTACAGCTCGAATTCCACGGGATGAGTGGTCATTTGGATACGCTCAACATCTTCGCCCTTCAGCGCGATGTAAGAGTCAATGAAGTCATCCGAGAACACACCACCAGCGGTTAGGAACTCGCGGTCATCGTCAAGGGCCTGTAGTGCCTCTTTAAGGGACTCAGCGACGGTTGGGATTTCCGCTGCTTCTTCTGCAGGCAAGTCGTACAAGTCTTTATCCATGGCATCGCCAGGGTGGATCTTGTTTTTAATCCCGTCGAGGCCAGCCATTAGCATGGCGGCGAAGCAGAGATAAGGGTTGGCCGTTGGATCGGCAAAGCGCAGCTCAATACGGCGAGCTTTCGGGCTCGGCACCACTGGGATACGGATTGATGCTGAGCGGTTACGTGCCGAGTAAGCCAACATAACCGGCGCTTCAAAGCCTGGGACCAGACGCTTATACGAGTTGGTTGAGGCGTTGGCGAAGGCGTTGATCGCACGTGCGTGTTTGATGACACCGCCAATATAATACAGCGCGGTTTCAGACAAGCCGCCATATTTATCACCGGCAAACAGGTTTTGCCCATCTTTGGCAAGCGACTGGTGGACGTGCATCCCTGAGCCGTTGTCACCAACCAGTGGCTTAGGCATAAAGGTTGCCGTTTTACCAAAGGCGTGCGCAACGTTATGCACCACGTATTTGTAGATTTGGATTTCGTCGGCTTTGGTGGTCAAGGTGTTGAAACGGGTAGCAATTTCATTCTGACCTGCTGTCGCCACCTCGTGGTGGTGCGCTTCAACCACTAGGCCCATTTCTTCCATCACTAATGACATGGCAGAGCGGATGTCTTGTGATGAGTCAACGGGGGCAACCGGGAAGTAGCCGCCTTTTACGCCTGGACGGTGACCTTTGTTTCCCCCTTCGAGGGCGGTACCTGAGTTCCAGCTTGCCTCGACGTCGTCAATTTTATAGAACGAGCCGGCCATATCGGTGGCAAATTTAACGTCATCGAATAAGAAGAACTCTGGTTCAGGACCGATCAATACGGTGTCGGCGATGCCAGATGCGCGCATGTAATCTTCTGCACGTTTAGCAATCGAGCGAGGATCGCGGTCGTAGCCTTGCATGGTTGAGGGCTCGAGAATGTCACAACGGATATTCAGGGTGCTTTCCTCGGTAAAGGGGTCAAGCACGGCCGAACTGGCGTCTGGCATCATCACCATGTCTGATTCATTAATGCCTTTCCAGCCCGCAACCGATGAGCCATCAAACATTTTACCTTCTTCAAAGAAGTCATCATCAATTTGATGCGAGGGGATAGAAACATGTTGCTCTTTACCTTTGGTATCGGTAAAGCGCAGGTCGATGAATTTCACCTCGTTTTCTTGGATCAGTGCGAGCACGTTTTCTACTGACATGTGAAATAACCTCCGGTGTCAAATTGAGTAAATAGCGCGTTGGCTCCTTGCTGCATGACAAAGCGAAAATCGTGCCAACAATTTTAAACCGCGCCAAACGGCGTTTAACGCGATAAAATCGTGTGCAGCCTTGTTCAAAAGCGTGCAGTTTGCACCATTATGGTGCTCCTTTGATCGCATCTGGTGCAAGGGGCAAAGACGGTGCGTCGCTTTGCACGAGATGCGTGCATGCGTCGCCCCCCTCTTTGTAGCAGACATTACATGACAAGAGTGTGGGCGGTCTTTAAAAATTCATTTTTTCCCCAATCACGATGAATCCTTGTATTTGCACAATAAATAACCAGTTGTGCCCGGGTGAAACCCGGGGGACGGTGAGCCAATTCACATAATAAGGTGGGTTTTGCGACAAAATCTGGTACATTACGGCCGTTTTTTTAATCAGGTGGCGGTGCCGTCGTGTTAGCATAGCTTGCCAACTTCGGCGCGCGCCCCGTCTATCGAGTGAAAAAGAGAGTCCATGACCAACATACAGACAGATAAATTAAGAAATATCGCCATTATTGCCCACGTTGACCACGGTAAAACCACGCTAGTGGATAAGCTGCTGCAGCAATCCGGTACGCTGGCTTCCCGCGGTGAGGTGGAAGAGCGTGTCATGGACTCAAACGACATTGAGAAAGAGCGTGGCATTACCATCTTGGCCAAGAACACGGCCATTAACTGGAATGACTACCGCATTAACATCGTTGATACGCCGGGACACGCCGACTTTGGTGGTGAAGTTGAGCGCATCATGTCGATGGTTGATTCGGTATTGCTGGTGGTGGACGCAGTAGACGGTCCAATGCCGCAAACTCGTTTTGTGACCCAAAAAGCCTTCTCTCATGGCCTAAAGCCGATTGTGGTTATCAACAAGATTGACCGCCCAGGTGCGCGCCCGGATTGGGTGATGGATCAAGTGTTTGATTTGTTTGACACATTAGGTGCATCCGATGAGCAATTGGATTTCCAAGTGGTTTATGCGTCAGCCCTTAATGGCTGGGCGAGTCTAGAAGAAACCACAGAAGGCGAGGATATGGAGCCGCTGTTCAACGCGATCGTTGATAACGTTGACGCGCCTGACGTTGATATCACCACGCCGCTACAAATGCAGGTGTCTCAGCTGGACTACAACTCCTATGTGGGGGTTATTGGCGTGGGTCGTATCACCCGAGGTTCGGTTAAGCCGAATCAGCAAGTGACGATTGTAAGCGCCGATGGCAGCAAGCGTAATGGCAAAGTGGGCAGTGTTTTAGGCTACATGGGCCTTGAGCGTCATGACGTTGATGAAGCCTCTGCCGGCGACATTATTGCGATTACCGGTTTGGGTGAGCTGAAAATCTCAGACACGATTTGCGATCCAAGCAATGTGGAAGCGCTGCCTGCACTGACTGTGGATGAGCCCACTGTGACCATGACTTTCCAGGTCAATACCTCACCGTTTGCAGGGCTGGAAGGTAAATACGTCACTTCACGTAACATTCTCGAGCGTCTGCAAAAAGAGTTGGTTCACAACGTGGCACTGCGCGTCGAAGAGACAGATAACCCGGATAAATTCCGTGTCTCTGGTCGTGGTGAATTGCACCTGTCGATTTTGATCGAGAACATGCGCCGTGAAGGCTTTGAGCTGGCGGTATCGCGCCCAGAAGTGATCATCAAAGAAGAAAACGGCGAGAAACTCGAACCGTTTGAGACGGTGACCATTGACGTACTGGAAGAGCATCAAGGTGGCGTGATGGAAAGCATCGGCCTGCGTAAAGGTGAGCTGACGAACATGCTGCCAGACGGCAAAGGCCGTGTGCGTATGGACTTTGTGATGCCATCTCGTGGCCTGATTGGTTTCCAAACAGAGTTCTTAACGCTGACCTCGGGCTCAGGCCTGATTTATCATACCTTTGACCATTACGGTAAGTACAAAGGCGGAGATATTGGCCAGCGCATTAATGGTGTGTTGATCTCAAACGCAGCGGGTAAAGCACTGACTTACGCTCTATTTAACTTGCAAGACCGCGGACGCTTGTTTGCCGAGCACGGTGACGAAGTATACGAAGGTCAGGTGATTGGTATTCATAATCGTGCCAACGATCTGACAGTTAACTGTTTGAAAGGTAAGCAGCTGACCAACGTTCGTGCCTCAGGGACCGATGACGCGCAGGTATTGAGCCCAGCGATCAAGTACACCTTGGAGCAGGCGCTTGAGTTTATCGATGATGATGAACTGGTTGAAGCGACGCCGGAGAGCATTCGTATCCGTAAGAAGCTATTGACCGAAACCGAGCGTAAGCGCGCAGGTCGTAAAGGTTAATCACCCGGGCATCACGCGCGATATGGACAAAGGGCACCCTCGGGTGCCTTTTTTATTGGCTAGCGTTTAATTGAGGGTTTGGATAAAGCGATTTGACGCTTGGATGGCGCGTTGCATGTCAGCGACTGCGCGGTCTATCTCGCCCGAAAGGGCATCCAGCTCACCTTGTAACGCACCAATTGCGCGGGCATTGAGGTTGTGTTTGAGATAAAGCCGGTTATCTTGCAGCGTGTTCATTACCGGTGTCATGGTTTGTTCGGCACGACGCATGGCATCACGCAGTCGCTCGTATTCCTCACGAGTCTGGCGTAAGCGCTGCTCACTATCACGCTGCAGGCGTTGATTGGTGTACAAGTCTAATTCGTCTTCCCACTCATCAAACAACGCTTCAGAGACAGACTCAAGGGCATCGATGCGTTCACGCACGCGGGTAACGGCTTCATGGCTTGTTTGATACTGGCTATCCACTGCGTCGTAGGCGGCTTGTAGCTCCCCACCGTCAAACTGGGTGAGCTGGCTCAAAGCTTGCCGTGCATTTTTAAACTGAGATTGCGCCGCTTGCTGCGCATCAGCCGCGTCTTCGACTCTGTCGACCATGATATCGCGTTTATGGATGCCCACTTGCTCCATGGCTGAGTAATAGGCAGACTGACAGCCGGTGAGTAGGGTTAAGCCGATAGCAAACAGAAAGATAACCCGCACAGGCAACTCCTTAATCA
Source organism: Salinivibrio sp. HTSP (assembly GCF_003390965.1). Taxonomy (NCBI): domain Bacteria; kingdom Pseudomonadati; phylum Pseudomonadota; class Gammaproteobacteria; order Vibrionales; family Vibrionaceae; genus Salinivibrio; species Salinivibrio sp. HTSP. The sequence goes on along the minus strand of NZ_PXUD01000006.1, from coordinate 36,529 downwards.
TAAATCATGTACACTCATTACGCTTAAGGCTAACACAAGGTTAAGGTGGAAGGATGCGCAAAATTGGGATCCTGGATGAGAAGACGTGGTGTCATCACCGTGATTGGTTGATGGCGATGCTGGCCCATTTATGGCGGCGTATGGGCGAAGATCGGCTCACGGTGAGTGCGGGCCATATGGCGTATGTCACGCTGCTATCCCTTGTGCCGTTAGTGACGGTGGTGTTATCCGCCTTTTCGAGTTTCCCTGGCTTTTCCGAGGTGGGAGAGACCTTACAGCAGTTTGTGATCAACAACTTTGTGCCGGCGGCTGGCGAGGTGGTTGCACGCTACCTTAATGAGTTTGTGGCCAATGCCGGTAAAATGACGGCAGTGGGGGTGAGCTTTTTGTTTGTGGTGGCCATTATGCTTATTTCGGCGATCGATAAGAGCTTGAACCACACCTTTAAGATTCAGACCAAGCGACCCACAATGATCGCCTTTTCCATCTATTGGATGGTGCTGACCTTAGGGCCGATTCTTATTGGCACCAGTATTGCATTGAGCTCCTATCTTACCTCGCTGTCGTTATTACAAAGCGGGATTGCCAACGATTTATTTACCACCTTACTACGCATTTTGCCCTTTATCCTGACCACATTGACCTTCACGGGGCTTTATACCTTGGTGCCCAATACGCGCGTGCGTCTGCGTCATGCCTTTGTGGGAGCGGCGGTGGCCAGTATCCTGTTTGAATTAAGCAAGAAAGTCTTCGCCTTGTATGTCACCCATTTTCCGTCGTATCAACTGATTTATGGCGCGTTGGCAGTGATCCCGATTCTCTTTGTCTGGGTGTATTTTAGTTGGTGTATCGTATTGTTTGGTGCCCAAGTGACGGCGACGCTGAGAGAATCTGAACGCTGGTGGTCGCGCGCTCAAGATGCGTCATCTGTTCCTTTAACCATGGAAAAAGAGGAAACCCATGATCGCCCTCATTCAACGCGTGAGTGAAGCCAGTGTGACCGTAGAAGGTAAGACGCTAGGCTGTATAGGAAAAGGCTTGGTGGTGCTGCTAGGGGTCGAAAAAGGCGACACCGAGACTCAGGCAGCCAAACTGGCGCATAAAGTGCGCGGTTATCGTGTCTTTGAAGACGACGAAGGAAAAATGAACCTCAATGTGTCACAGGCGGGAGGCGAGTTACTGGTGGTCTCTCAGTTCACCCTCGCGGCTGACACGAAAAAAGGAATGCGTCCAAGTTTTTCAGGCGCATCACCCGCCGACGCTGAACGCCTGTATGAGGTGTTTTGTCACGATTGTCAGCAGGCCGGCGTGAAGACGCAAACCGGTCAGTTTGCCGCGGATATGAAAGTCAGCTTGGTCAATGATGGGCCGGTGACTTTCTGGCTTCAGGTATAATGTGCGCCTAACAGGGAGAGATAGGCATGTTTAAAATCGTCACGCCACGCACAGAGCAAGAGCTTGAGCGTTATTATGACTTTCGCTATCGCATGTTGCGAGAGCCTTGGCATGCGCCGCGCGGCTCAGAGCGCGATGCCTATGATGGCAATGCCTGTCATCGAATGATTGTCGACAGTGACGATGATCCCGTCGCCATCGGGCGTCTTTACTTAACCCCAGACAATGATGGACAGATCCGCTATATGGCGGTCTCTCCCGATTTTCGTAATCGTGGCCTCGGGGCGCTCATATTAATGGCGCTGGAGTCGTTAGCGCGGCAAGAGGGAGCCAAGCGTCTTGTGTGTAGTGCCCGAGAAGAGGCGGTGAGCTTTTATGCACAACACGACTTTGTGCGTCAGGGAGATCTCAGTGATGAACGCGGGCCGATCCGTCATCAACAGATGGTGAAACCTTTAGACCCTTTGTCTGATGTGGTGCGTCATCCTGAGTGGTGTACCGAACTGCAGCAGCGCTGGCAAGAGCAAATCCCCATCAGTGATAAAATGGGGGTACAGATCAGCCAATTCACCGGCTATCACTTTGAAGTGTGTGCCAATTTAAATGCCAACCTGAATCCACGTCATACCATGTTTGCGGGCAGTATTTTTAGTCTTGCTACGCTCGCGGGGTGGGGGATGGTATGGCTGTTGATGAAAGAGCGCCAACTCAGCGCGGATATCGTCCTCGCAGACAGCCATATTCGCTATCGCCGCCCGGTGGCAGAACGGCCAAGGGCGAGTGTCTCGCTGGATAACTTGAGCGGTGAGCTGGATAGGCTGGAAAATGGTCGCCGCGCGCGTGTCACGCTCGACGTTGAGTTTTTTAGTGGCGACGATAAGGCCGGCGTGTTTACCGGCACTTACGTACTGCTGCCATCAGACGATGGCGCCACCGCACAGCCTGCGCCTCAGTTGGCACTATTGCGTTAACGCACCCTTGGGGTGGCGGTTTGATAAATCGGCCAATCAATCGATACGGATGTCTCCCCCTGAAGAATGCCCGTGATATCGCCACGATCGGCTTTTAGAGAAAGTTGAGCAAATGGGAACGACTGTGACTGACGCTGTTTGGCCGGCGTTTTTTGAAACCACTCAGAAATTCGCGCTGGCCAGCCTTTATCTGGCATGACATCCGCGTGGCCATCTAATAGGGTGGCAGCGAGTGTGCCACTTAAGCCCACGTTGAAACTTTCAGTATCAGACGCCAGCCCAGACCATTGCCCTTGAAGATCGTGAAATCCGCTTAAAGGCAGCGGCCAGTTGAACCATGATTGATAAAGGGATAAGGGGACGTTGAGGCCGTCAACCTGGAATGACCACGGTAGGCTCGGTGTGTTGTAGTTCCACTGGCCAGAGGCCGCCAATTGCCCGTCAGGAAAGCCCAATAGTAATTGACGTAAGTTGACGTGACCGTCGTTCGCTTCTAACCGCAAATAAGGCTCTGCTAGCCATTGTTGGTTGATGCTGGCATAGCTGGCGCTTGCGGTGAGCGTGCCATCACGCAGTTGCCACTGTTGGTCGCGACTGACACGCAGGTCGCGACCGTCAATATCAATGCCATCCACTTTGACGGGAAACTGCGGCGATAACGCCAACCACTCATTGTGTTTGAGCGACAGATCGGTCACGACGATATGGTGCGGCCAATCTGGCAATGCGCTTATCAGCGGGCTAAGCCGTTCGCGGCTGAGAGTGAGGCCATTCGCGCGTAGCCTATCTATTTGCCAAGTCTGGGGAGAAAATTGGCCGGAAATCGCGATAAACCCTTCGTGCCACTGGCTGGTGAGTTGGTTGACTATCCAATTGTCACCGCGACGTTCCAGCTCCCCTAGAGGCTGCTCCCACGTGTGTCCTTGCCAACGGATATAGTCGGCATTAAACGAAGCGCGTAGCTGAGGCTGATGCCACCAAGGCGACTGAGGCGAAAACACTAATTGTTCCGCTGACAAGGTCAGGGCATTAACCGATAGCCGATCTGTTTCGGCACTGAGTTGGCGAACGTCGGCACGATCGATGGTGAGTTGGGTGTCGGACGGCCAATGTGACAAGGCCTCGCGAAGCTGCTGTTGTGTTTGCTCACTGTCTACGATGGCATTGCTAATGGTCAATTGGCTCAAGGCGAGTGCACCAGGTTGCCATTGCCCTTGGGCGCTAAAGGCCGCACGTTGCCATTGAAATGAGAGCCCATTCAGTTGCCACCCTTTAGAGGAGGGAGTGGCATCCAGAAGCGCATGAGAGAGCGTGAGGCCGTGCCAATCGATATGTTTGGCTTCCCATTGTGCGCGACCACGGACCGACCCCCATGGTGAGTCGCCCTTTTGCCATTCATCAAGCTGGGCACTCACGTGGCGCGCTTGCCAACCTTGCCCAATGAGATCTAAGTCGTTGAACAAGACACGGCCGATTTGCACAGACGCAGGCAACATATCTAGGCTAGGCGGCGGCGTGCTCTCAGTCAGATCGATAGCCAGACCATCAACCCGCAGCCAATGAATGCGTGGCAATCGCGTGGCATCGAGCTGCACGCGCAGCCGGTCGGCTTGCCAATGTTGGGGACCGACGCGATAGCTAGGCTTGGTGAGGGTCAAACTCAGTGGTTGACGCCAATGATAGACCACCTGTTTGGCGGAGAGATCGCCTGGCAGCCAAGGCGAGACAACATGATGAAACAGCGCGGTGCTATAACGCGTGTGAAAGAGAACTGCTAACACCAATAATGCGGTGACACAGAGAATGAAAAAGCTGGCGAACAGTTTGGCCAGGATGCGCATGAACCAACCCTATCAAGGCAATCAGTAGCAATAAGACTGGCGCAAAAGTGCCGTAACTTCAACTATTAGCCAGTATAACCGTGGGGGAGGTGGCCCCGTATCGCACGCACGATACGGGGCAGGGGGTTAGTCTAGCTTGGGACCCGCTGAGACCAGTGCGGCCCCTTCGGGGGTATCGGTATATTTTTCAAAGTTATCGATAAAGCGCTGTGCCAGATCTTTGGCTTTGCTCTCCCACTGAAGGGGATCGACATAGGTATCACGCGGGTCAAGAATGCCGTCGCTCACTTCGTCGAGTGAGGTGGGCACTTCCAAATTAAAGATTGGAATTGACTTGGTCTCCGCTTTTTCGATGGAGCCATCTAAAATCGCGTCAATGATCGCCCGCGTATCTTTGATGGAGATCCGCTTGCCTGAGCCGTTCCAGCCCGTGTTGACTAAATAGGCTTCCGCGCCGGCGGCTTCCATGCGTTTGACCAACACCTCGGCATACTTGGTGGGATGCAAGGTCAAGAAGGCGGCACCAAAGGCGGCAGAAAACGCAGGTGTCGGCTCGGTAATGCCACGCTCCGTGCCTGCAAGCTTCGCCGTAAACCCTGACAAGAAGTGGTACTTGGTTTGCTCTGGGGTCAGCTTAGACACGGGGGGCAGCACACCAAACGCATCCGCCGACAAGAAAATCACCTTGTTTGCATGGCCGCCTTTCGACACCGGCTTAACGATATTGTCGATGTGATAAATCGGATACGAGACACGGGTATTTTCTGTTTTGGTGTTATCGTCAAAGTCGATGGCGCCATTGCCGCGAACGGTGACGTTTTCCAGCAACGCATCCCGGCGAATGGCGTTGTAAATATCAGGCTCTGCCTCTTTCGATAGCTTGATGGTTTTCGCGTAGCACCCGCCTTCGAAGTTAAACACACCATGGTCGTCCCAGCCGTGTTCATCATCACCAATCAGCTGGCGTTTGGGATCCGTAGAGAGGGTGGTTTTCCCGGTGCCGGATAAACCAAAGAAGATGGCGACGTCGCCGTCTTTACCCATGTTGGCCGAGCAGTGCATCGACGCGATATCTTGCAGTGGCAAGAAGTAATTCATCATCGCGAACATGCCTTTTTTCATCTCGCCGCCGTACCAGGTGCCGCCGATGAGCTGCATGCGTTCGGTGAGGTTGAAAACGGTAAAGTTTTCCGAGTTCAGACCCTGCTCGCGCCATTTGGTATTGACGCATTTGGCACCGTTCATCACCACGAAGTCGGGCTCAAAGTCTTTCAGCTCTTCCTTGGTTGGGCGGATAAACATGTTTTTGACGAAGTGCGCTTGCCAGGCTACCTCGGTGATCACGCGAATACGCAGACGAGTGTTCGGGTTGGCACCGCAATAGCCATCAATCACAAACAGGCGTTTGCCTGATAACTGATCAGTGACGAGAGCTTTAAGATCCTTCCATACTGCTTGGTCAATCGGCTTGTTGTCGTTTTTGCCTTGATCAGACCACCAGACGGTATCGCGCGTGGTATCGTCGCGGACGATATATTTATCTTTTGGTGAGCGGCCGGTAAAAATACCCGTATCTACCGCCACCGCGCCGAGCTCGGTCACCACGCCTTTTTCATAGCCTTCCAGCCCAGGTTTGGTTTCTTCCTCGAACAGTTGCTCATAAGAGGGGTTACGGATGACTTCTTTGACATTTTCCAGACCATGACAGGAAAGATCGATGTCAGCGACCTCGGGTTCGACGTTCAGGACAGTCATAGGTGCTCCTTGGGGTAAGATGTTGTTAACTGTCTTTGTGCTAGCAACCTGAAAATGTGACTTCAGGGACTGACTCCATACAAGACGGCACACTGGGGTTATTTTGATTGTAGGGTACGGACCACCAGGTGCCATGTCATAGACATGGTAACGCTTAGTTAATCGTTTGCGCTACCCAAAGACCTATTATTGTTTGTACAAAAATAATGCGAGAAAAAATGTGAGTTAAGTCGGGTAGGTATAAGAAAAAAGCCAGCATAATGCTGGCTTTTGAACTCCGTCAGCTGGATTTGCTTCGGAGCGCTAAATATGTAGCACGCTGTTATTGCATTTGTGAGGAAGAGTCCGCGTTTTGCTCGAAAATGGCTGCCACATCAACACTATCGAAAGCGTAGTCTGTGCCACAATAATCGCAATGCAAATGAATGGTTCCCATTTCTGCCACCATTTTATCCACTTCGCTGCGCTCAATAGCGGCGATGGCGCTGGCACTGCGCTCACGTGAGCAGCTGCATTTGAATACCACCTCTTGTGCGGGATACAGCGTGACTTTTTCCTGGTGGTACAAACGATGCAGCACATCTTTAGCAGGCAAGCTAAATAGCTCTTCGTTTTTGATGGTGTCGGTAAGCTGAGCAAGGTGTTCAAAATCGCCCTCGTCGCCTTTGCCGTCGGGGAGCACCTGTAGCATCATCCCCGCCGCATGCGGTTTACCTTCATGCTCACCCGTACGCAACCAAAGGCGGGTCATCAGTTGCTCTGAACGGGCGAAGTAATCTTCAAGACAGGCTTGTAAGCTGTCAGATTCCAGACCGACAATACCTTGATAGCGTTCACCGTCGACAGGCTCGATGGTGATGATGAGTTGGCCTTTCCCCATCATCTCCGGCAAAGTCGCATCGTCTTTGATGTCGCCTTTGACGCGCGCGGTACCACGCAGCTGTTGGTGATGATCCCCATTAATCACCGCGAGAGAGACAGGGCCATCGCCTTGCAGTTGCACTGTGATTGAGCCGTTAAACTTGAGTGTCGCGGTCAATAAGCTAGTCGCGGCAAGCATCTCTCCCAGCAAGGCATTGACCGGTGCCGGGAAATCTTGGTTTTCCAGTATGCGCTGATAGGTGTCATCGAGCTTAACCAGCTCACCACGCACAGACACATCTTCAAATAGGTAACGGTGTAGTTGATCGTTTGACATGCAATTTCTCTCCGGCAATGGCGCGATCGCGGCCTTAGTCTATGCCTTGTTTAAACTTACGAATATCTCGGCGTTGCTTTTTATCCGGTCGCCCATCGGGACGCGGATTGTGTGCGTTTAAGCGACGCATTTCTGACTCGTGCTCGCGCTTGGCGAGGCTGCTCTCGGTTTCTTGGTACAGAGTTTGCGCGATCGGCGCTCCCTGTCGCTGCTCTGAAAGTGCCATAACCGTGACGGTTTTTTCATCATGGCCTTGGCGAAGGCGGATTTCTGCCCCAACCTCTACCATTTTACTCGGCTTAGCACGCTGGCCATTGTACTGCACTTTGCCGCCATCTATCATGTTACGCGCAACGGAGCGCGTTTTGTAAAAGCGGGCGGCCCACAGCCACTTGTCCAACCTGACCGCCGTCAAAGGCGTTGATGTGTGGTTTTTCATCATCCAACTCCTGCGCAATCTGGATCGGCGACATTAGCACAAAATTTACTTTAGAGCAGTATCACAGCATCGCGGTTCCGCTGCCCGTCCAGTCGATGACTTCGATAAAATACCGGTCTATGACTGAAAAAGTCTCACTATCACAATGCGTTTTTGCTAGCATGCCCAGCTTTTCGTAATCTAATGATGGAACTTGCTGGCAAAAAAAGCCATCAATGGATAAACGGTGACCCAAATTGGTTTAAAAGGCATGATCTCTCAGGCAGGACGCCAACATAATCGCTTCTCTTTGTCGCCACAAACACTGCGTCGCGCTGCCCCTTGGCTCAATATTGGCCTGGTCTGCGTGCTCGCATGGTTGGCAGGTCGTCTGGTGTGGGCTTTTTATCAGCCTGCGCCTCCTACGCAGTCGCCTGTGGTGCACGAAGCGTCCACCTCTCAATCACCCGGGAACAGGCTGTCTCTTGCATCTGTGATCAATGCCCAGCTTTTCGGGCGTTATCAAGCCTCGAAGGCGCAGCGTCGACAAGCAGTGAGCGAGGTGCCGGAAACACGCTTGCAATTAACCTTGGTAGGGGTGGTGGCCAGTGACCAACCATCCCGCGCGTTGGCGGTGATCGCCAATCGCGGCCAGCAGGCCACCTATGGGGTGGGTGAGCAGGTAAACGGCACCCAAGTCAGTATTGACCAGGTGTTGTCAGATCGGGTGATCTTACGCCAGGGAACACGGCGAGAGGCATTGTTGATGCCAGGCGTAGAGGCGGATAGCACGCCGCAAACCGTCTTTTCACCGTCAAAAGGGGAGGTAGCGCCCCCAAAGCCCACGCCCCATGAGGGAGCCAGCACTGACTGGCCGGTCAATCTTGCGCAGCAGCTCAATCAAAATCCTCAGCGTCTATTTGATTATGTGCAGCTCGCGCAAGTGGGGGATGCCAAGGCGCTGAAAGGCTTTCGTCTCACCCCTGGGAAAAACCCGGTGTTGTTTGAACAATCTGGGTTGCAACCAGGAGACATCGCGATTGCGATTAATGGCCTCAAGCTCAGTCGTTCGGTGGCACTGCCTGACATTCTCAGTCGCATTCAACAACAGGGCACGCTTGATCTGGTGGTCGAGCGGCAAGGACAGCAACATGACATCTCGATTCAATTATAAATTACAACCACCGCTGCGCGCGGCAGTAGGAGCGTGACGTGAATTTAAGGCAACGACTGATCCCCTATTTCATCGCTGTGACTTTTCTTTTCTCTGGGCTGTCGGCGAGCGCGGCGGAATTCAGTGCATCATTTAAAGGCACTGACATTCAGGAATTTATTGAAATTGTGGGCCGTAACCTAGAAAAGACCATCATTGTCGATCCCTCCGTGAGAGGCACAGTTAACGTACGTAGCTACAACACGTTGACCGAAGCGCAGTACTACCAATTTTTCCTCAATGTCTTGGAAGTATATGGCTTTGCCGTGGTGGAAATGGATAACGGTGTCGTCAAGGTGGTACGCGACAAAGATGCCAAAACGTCGCCCGTGCCTGTGGTGGGTGAAGCCGATAACGTGGTGGGCGATGAAGTTGTCACGCGAGTAGTGGCGGTAAAAAACGTCTCGGTGCGTGAGTTGTCGCCGCTGTTACGTCAGCTTATCAATAATGCCGGGGCGGGAAATGTGGTGCACTATGATCCGGCCAATGTGATCATGATTACCGGACGTGCCGCGGTGGTGAATCGCTTAACCGATATTATTCAGCGCGTCGATCAGGCTGGTGATAAAAAAGTCGAAGTCGTGCGTCTTGATCACGCGTCAGCCGCGGAAATGGTGCGGATTGTCGACACCCTCAATAAGCGTGACAACGCTAACACCCGCCCTGAGCTATTAGAACCACGCATTGTCGCCGATGAGCGCCTGAATGCGGTGTTGGTTTCTGGTGAGCCTAAAGTCCGTGAACGGGTGATTGAACTTATCAAACAACTCGACCAAGAAATGGCGACCACGGGCAATAGTCGCGTGATTTATCTTCGCTACGCCAAAGCGGAAGACGTGGTAGATGTATTACAGGGCGTTTCGGATAATCTTCTGAAAGAAAAAGAGAAAAACGCCAAGCCGAGCGTGAATGATCAAGCAGTACAAATCTCCTCGCATCAAGGGACCAACTCGCTGGTAATTACCGCCCCGCCCGATATTTTAAAAACCCTGGAAAGCGTGATTTCCCAGCTCGATATTCGCCGCGCACAAGTGTTGATTGAAGCGCTGATTGTGGAAATGTCTGAAACCGATGGGGCGAACCTCGGCGTACAGTGGGGCTCGCTGGAAAACGGCGGCATTCAGTTTAATAACACAGGTGTCGGCATTTCTAGTTACCTCGGCGGCCAAGAAGCCACTAAAGATAGAACGCGCACGGAAACGCGTGTCATCGACGGTGTTGAAACGCCAGTCGAAGTAACCGAATCAGGCGACTACTCGGCGCTTAATGAAGTCTTAGGTGGCTTAAATGGCTTGGCGGCTGGCGTGGTCATGGGCGATTGGACCGCTTTGGTGACGGCAGTGGCCTCGAACAATGAATCCAATATTCTGTCTTCGCCCAATCTGATGGTACTGGATAACCAAGAAGCCTCGTTTGTGGTGGGGGAAGAAGTGCCCGTCATCACCGGCTCGCAAACGGGCTCGAACAATGACAACCCGTTCCAAACCGTTGAGCGTAAAGATGTGGGCATCAAACTGAAAGTGACCCCGCAAATCAATGAAGGCTCGGCGGTGCTATTGGATATTGAGCAGGAAGTGTCCAATGTATTGGGTGCCAGTGGCGCAGTGGATGTGCGTTTTGGTAAGCGCCAGTTGACCACCTCTGTGATGGTGGGTGACCAACAGATGATTGTGCTAAGTGGTTTGATTGACGAACGTACGGTCGAAAGTGAATCCAAGGTGCCACTATTAGGGGATATTCCCGTGTTAGGGCATTTGTTTAAGTCGACCTCGACCGAAACCGAAAAGAAAAACCTGATGCTGTTTATTAAGCCGACCATTATCCGTACTGGTTTGACCGCGGATGGTGTGACGCAGCGTAAATACAATTATATCCGCGCCGAGCAATTACAGCGCGCCCAAGAGGGTGTGAAGCTAATGCCCGACGCTGAGAAACCGGTGCTGCCGGACTACAACAGCGAGGCGGTGATGCCTGCCGAGGTACGCGCGCTAAAAGCGGAGCTAGCAGGATGAGCGAGCGCGCGGCAGAGCTCAGCCGAGATCCAAACGCTGCTTGGCAATTACCGTTTGGCTTTGCCCGTCGTCATGGGGTGATATTACTCAATGACACTGAGGGTAGCGAGCGCGCGCGCTTGCTGTGCTTGTCCTCCGTAACGCCAGAGACCTTAGCAGAAGTACAACGGGTGTTAGGGGGTAGCTTAGCACCTGAAATCGTCTCGGACAGTGACTTTGACCAACACCTCACCCGTTTGTATCAACGTGATAGCGCCGATGCCCAACAGTTAATGGCGGATATTGGCGCTGATGCAGACAGTGATGATTTTTTCTCTCTCGCGGAGGAATTGCCACAAAGCGAAGACCTGCTGGAATCGGAAGATGATGCGCCGATCATCAAGCTCATCAACGCGATGATGGGGGAAGCGATCAAAGAAAGTGCGTCTGATATCCATATTGAAACCTTTGAGCATGCGTTATCGATTCGCTTCCGCGTCGATGGGGTGTTACGAGAAGTGCTCTCGCCGAGTCGCAAACTGGCACCGCTGTTAGTCTCTCGAGTGAAAGTGATGGCCAAGCTGGATATTGCCGAAAAACGCGTACCGCAAGATGGCCGTATTTCCGTCCGTATTGGTGGTCGTGCGGTGGATGTCAGGGTGTCGACCATGCCCTCCTCCCATGGCGAGCGCGTGGTCATGCGTTTACTCGATAAGCATGCGGTCCAGCTTGACTTAGCCCAGCTAGGTATGGCGCCTGACCTTCACCAAGGGTTCCGAGCGCTTATTCACAAGCCTCATGGTATTTTGTTGGTTACTGGGCCGACCGGGTCGGGGAAATCCACCACCCTATATGCTGGGTTACAAACCATTAACAGTGAGGATCGTAATATTCTCACCGTTGAAGATCCGATCGAGTTCGATCTGGCCGGGATCGGGCAAACTCAGGTAAACCCCAAAGTCGATATGACCTTCGCGAGAGGGCTGCGTGCGATGTTGCGCCAAGATCCTGACGTGGTAATGGTGGGGGAAATTCGCGACTTAGAAACCGCTCAAATTGCAGTTCAAGCCTCCCTGACCGGCCATTTGGTGATGTCCACATTACATACCAACACCGCGATAGGGGCGGTGACCCGCTTGCGCGATATGGGGATTGAGCCTTTCTTGCTTTCATCATCGTTACTCGGGGTATTAGCACAGCGCTTGGTTCGTACGCTGTGTGAACACTGCCGTGTGCCCTATCAAGCCGACGACACGCAGCAACAATTGTTTGTGGATGTGGGGCTTGCTGATCAAGGCGATTCCATCACCTTTTATAAACCCAGTGGTTGTGAGCATTGCCACCAAAAAGGCTATCGCGGCCGCACCGGGATCCATGAACTGTTGACCGTGGATGAGAAGGTACAAGCGCTGATTCATCATGATGCCGGTGAGCATGCCATCGAGGAAGCCGTGCGAGCGCAAAGCCCCAGCATTCGCTATGACGGCTTGGCCAAAGTGCTGAACGGGGAAACCACCCTGGAAGAAGTGATGCGAGTGACCAAGGAGAGTTAATGGCTGCCTTTGACTACCAAGCACTGGACGCGCGAGGACGTAAACGCAAGGGCGTGATTGAAGCCGATACGGCACGTCAAGCGCGACAGCAATTGCGCGATAAGGGCTTTACTCCTCTCGAGGTCCAGGCCACGACCCGTCAGCGTGCGACACAAAAAAGCACGGCCTCTCAACCACTTTTTCGTCAGCGCGGACGCGGTATTAGCACCCAGGAGCTATCGCTAATCACCCGTCAGTTGGCGACCTTGATTGAGGCGGCGATGCCTCTGGAGGAGTGCTTAAAAGCGGTGGCAGAGCAGGCCGAGAAACCGCGAATTGGCAGCATGATGACCAGTGTGCGCGCGCGAGTGATGGAAGGGTATACACTCGCCGATGCCTTGGCGGACTACCCGCAGGTGTTCGATGAACTCTACCGGGCGATGATTTCGGCGGGTGAAAAAGCGGGCCATTTGGGCACTGTGCTTGAGCGGCTGGCTGACTATGTGGAAAACCGTCAACGCATTCAAGCGACCTTGCTGCAAGCCATGCTGTACCCGGCGATTTTGACCTTTTTTTCGGTGTTGATTGTCGCCTTCCTGTTGGCCACCGTGGTGCCTGATATCGTCGGTCAATTTGTCCAAACCGGGCAATCACTGCCCGCATCAACTCAGTTTCTCTTAAACGCCAGTGACTTTATTACCCAGTGGGGCGTGTGGGTAGTCAGTGGGCTAGCCCTTGTCAGTATGGGTATTCGTTGGTTATTGAAAGACACGCAAAGGCGCTTGGCTTGGGATAAGCAAAAGCTTTCTCTGCCCATTCTTGGCCGTGTTGCTCGCGGCCTCAATACATCGCGTTTTGCTCGTACCTTAGCGATTTGCACCGCCAGTGCGATCCCCTTGTTGGACGGAATGAAGGTTGCCGCGCAAGTGATCACTAACCAGTATGTGCGCAAACGGGTATTAGAGGCCGCCGATAAAGTGCGTGAGGGGGCCAGTTTGCGTGTTGCGCTTGACCAATCCGGGCTGTTTCCGCCGATGATGCTGCATATGATTGCTAGCGGCGAGCGCAGTGGAGAATTGGAGCCGATGCTCTCACGCGCAGCCGACAACCAAGACAAAGATTTTGAGGCGCAAGTGAATGTTGCCTTAGGGATATTTGGCCCGTTAATGATTGTACTGATGGCCGGATTAGTGCTTTTTATTGTGGTGGCCACCTTGATGCCAATCATTGCCATGAACGACATGGTGGGTTTGTGATTTGAATAATTTAAACAAGGAGAAAGCGATGCGTCGTCAACAAGGTTTCACCCTGCTCGAGATCATGGTGGTGGTGGTGATTATTGGGTTACTCGCCAGTTTTGTTGCCCCTAACTTACTGGGCAACAAAGACAAAGCCGCGGTGAAAAAAGCGGTGGCGGATGTCAGCGCGCTCGAAAATGCGCTGGATATGTACAAACTGGATAACAACCAGTATCCCACTACCGACCAAGGCTTAGACGCGCTAGTGACCCAGCCGCAAAGTGAGCCGGTGCCCCGCAATTATCCGGCACAAGGCTACATCAAGCGTTTACCGCAAGACCCATGGAATAACGATTATCGCTATGTCAGCCCAGGCGAGCACGGAGTGGTCGATATCTTTTCTCTAGGCGCTGATGGTCAAGAAGGCGGGGAAGGGGTTAACCAAGACATTGGTAACTGGAACCTCAACGAGCTGCAATAAACATGCGCCAAGCAGCCGGCTTTACGTTACTCGAGATCTTGCTGGTGGTGGTCATCGTTGCGGTGAGCGCCTCGGGCGTGATCATGGTGTGGCCTGAACCGGCCGACACCCGTACCCAAGAAGCCGGTCAAGCACTGTATCAGCGGATGAAGCTGTGGGCAGAGCAAAGCTGGTTGGAAGGGCGTACCTATGGCGTGCGTATCGAGCAACAGCGCTATCAACTTTTAGTGTTGGGACAAGAACAATGGCAACCAGTCAGCAGTGACCGCTGGGCGACCCAAGGGCGTTTGCCCGAGCAAAGCCGCTTTGTCTTAACCATGGATGGCTTTGGTTGGCAGCAACAAGACAGGTTGTTCGAGGATAAGCCGCTGTTTGAGGATTTGTTTGACGAGGACGATGAGCAGACGGTGGCGCCACCGCAAATCTGGCTACTGCCCAACGGTGAGCTGACGCCGTTTACCCTGATGATTGAAACAGATGGCCGTGCGGTCTGGCAGCTCAAAGCCAATGAACTGGCGCAGTTTACCTGGCAGCGTGCAGGAGAGGGTGATGATGTTAGTGCGCGCTAACTCACAACAGGGAATGACTTTGCTTGAGGTCTTAGTCGCGGTAGCGATCTTTGCCGTGGCGGCGCTGAGTGTGATGAAAGCCACGGGGCAACACACCCGCTCACTGAGTCGCTTAGAACAAAAAACCTTAGCCGCTATGGTGGCGGATAACCAGCTGGCCGAGGTGGTGCTCAGCGCTAAAGTGCCAGATAAAGCGACGCAAGGCACGACTGAGATGGCGGGGCAACAATGGCAATGGCAGTTGGCGCCAGTCGCCACAGAAACCGGCCAGTTGCGTGCGGTTGATATGTCAGTGGCTGCCGCCGCAGAGACCGATCACCCGTTGGTGACCGTGAGGACCTATGTCGCCACGCGTTGAACGAGGATTTACCTTATTGGAAGTGTTGTTGGCGTTGGTGGTATTCGCCAGCATTAGTTTGACCGCCTACCAGGTGCTGCAAACTGTGCAGCGCAGTGATGAGCAGTCTCAGCAGGTGGGGGAGACCTTACAGCAACTGCAGCGCGCGTTGGTGATCATGGACAGTGACTTTCGGCAAATGGCGGCAAGACGTCAGCGGGTCGAAGGACAAGCGCCAACAGAGCAGCTGCTAATGGCTGGCTCTGACGTGCTGCAAAGTGACGCAATGGGCGTGCGCTTTACCCGCACCGGCTGGATTAACCCACAAATGCGCTTTCCGCGTGGTGAAGTGGTGGCGGTCGGGTACCGTCAGCGCGAGGGCAAGCTTGAGCGCTTGCGCTGGCGTTACCCTGACCAAGCGGCGAGCGATGAGCCCGCGGTGGCGACGCTGCTCAGTGATATTGATGACTTGACCTTTCGCTTCTACGTCAAACAGGGTTGGCAGGACGGTTTCGATACTAAACACGCATTACCGAAAGCGGTTCAAGTGCGCTTTACCCACCCACGCTATGGCCAGTTAGTACGCACTTATCTCGTGGCTGGGCAAACCTTGCCGGCTCCCTTGCAGCGGGAGGCGCAATGAGTCGGCAGCGAGGCGCGGCCCTTTTAGTGGTGATGATGATCATGGCGCTGATGACCGCGATTGCCGGGAGCATGGCGTCGCGGTTATACACCAACTATCATCGCGCTGAAAACCAGCTGCATTTTCAGCAAGCCTACTGGTTTGGCAATGCGGTTGAGGGGTTGGCGGCATCGGTATTGCGTGAGAGCTTAGCAGGCAGTGATACGGTGAATTTAAGTCAGGCCTGGGCAGAGCCGGCTCGAACCTTTCCGCTGGATGGCGGGAAAGTAAGTGGGCACTTACAAGATGCAAGCGCCTGTTTTAACCTTAATAGTTTACAGTTGCGCGGCGTCAAAGTGGGTGGGGCGACACCCTATGAGGTCACTGTGTTGCGGGCGCTGGTGGGACAGTATGTGGAAGATAGCTATCAAGCGGATGTTATCGCGCAAGCAAGCCGTGATTTTATTGATGAAAACAATCAGCTGGATCAGTCGCTCGGGGCAGAAGACGCGCACTATGAAAGCGTCCAGCCTGCGTATGTGACGGCGGATGCGTTGCTGGCCGATGTGAGTGAGTGGCGTGCGGTGCGTGGGGTGAATGGTGACGTGTTTCGGCGCGCCTCGCCCCAGCTTTGCGCGTTGCCTAGCGCTGAGCTTAAGGTCAATGTGAATACCTTAACCGAGAAGCAAGCGCCTTTGCTTTCTGCATTGTTTACCTCCGCGTTACCGGTGGAACAAGCCCAGCAAGTGATTGCGCAGCGGCCTGAGGCAGGGTGGAAAAGTGTCGCCGCGTTTATCGACACCTTGAGTCTCCCCGAGTTTGATGACGCCGAGCGAGAGCGAGTCGTGTCCCATCTCAGCGTGACCAGCGAGTTCTTTTTATTACAAGCCGATGTGCAGGTGGCCTCTGCCCAACGTCACATCCAGGCACTATTGCACTATCAAGACGAGGGCGAGGTTTCCATTGTACGCCGTCGGTTCGGAGGAATGCGTGAGCGAGCGACTGATAATAAGGATCAGTGATGCCAGCCAGCCCGTTTATTGGGCGCAGGTTCGTGCCAGTGATAACCAGGTGGTGGATAGCGGCTGTTGTCAGCAACTGTCAGCGTTAACCGAGCAAGCACAAACACGACCCGTGGTGGTGTTGGTGGACAGCACTTGGTTAACATTAACCTCGGTGACATTGCCCCCTGGATCTCGGCGCCAGCGCGACAAGGTGGTGCCTTACTTACTCGAGGAAGCCTTGGCGGAAGAGGTGGAAGCGGTACACGTGAGTATTGTTGACACCCAGGCAGACACGGCACAGGTGGCCGTGGTGGCGCATCAGCAAATGCAAGCTTGGCAACAAGCGTTGGACGAAGCCGGGATAAGTGCACGGCAGTGGATCCCCGATGTGCTGTGTATACCTTGGCAACCCGAGTCATTATCACTGTTGGCATTGGGTGAACAGTGGTTGTGCCGTTTGGGGGCCAATCAAGGCGTGGTAGGCTCGGCGGACTGGCTCACCTTTTGGGGACAGACTTGGTGGCGACAGCAGCAATCGCAGGCGGACAGTAACACGCCTGAGCAGACTCGTGCTCTTAGCATTGACGCTTACGGTGAAAGTGATCGGCAAGCGTCCAATCCCTTTCATGCCTTACCGTTTCAATGTGAGTGGCATACAGAGGCGGCGCTGCACGTGTTGGCCACGCACAGCCACTCGGTGACGGCCAATATACTAACCGGAGATTATCGACCGCAAAGTCAAACCAAGCAGACACTTAAACCCTTTTTACCTGCCGCGTGTTTATTGGTCGCTATCGCTGGTTTGCTTGGTGTCGAGCAATGGCTGGCGATTCGTGATACCCAGCAGCAAGCTCAGGCCCTACGGACGCAAAGCGAAGCCCTGTTTCGTCAAACCCTGCCGCAGTATGAGCGGATCCCGACGCGCTCATACATGGTGCGGCAAATGGATGCAGAGATCGCGCGGTTGGAAAACCAACAACATGATGCGGCGCTTTTACCTTGGTTGGCGCAGTTAGCCCCCCTACTCACAGAGGTGCCCGGTATCGAGCTTCAGGCACTGCGTTATCAAGCCAGTCGCGACGCCTTGATACTGCGAGCAACCGGCAATGATTTCGCCCAATTTGAACGCTTACGTGCAGCCTTGAGTGAGCATTATGCGACAGACTTGGGGCAGCTTAATCGCAGTGGTGAGACGGTCAGCGGTGAATTTACCCTAAGGAGCCAATCATGATCGCACGTATTCAGGCACAGTGGCAGTCGATCAGCGTGCGCGAGCAGCGGCTTTTGTTGGTTGCCGGCGGTGTGTTGCTGTTAAGTGTGCTTTATTGGGGCATTGTGGTGCCGATACAGACACAAGCTGATCAGGCACGGACTGCCGTGATCAGTGAGCGAAAGATTTACCGTGAGCTGCAACAAAAACGCAATCATATTATGCAACTGCGCTCACAGTCTGGACACAGTCGCCAAGTGGTGGCCAGTCGAAACCAACCGCTTAACCAAGTGATCGCGGCCAGTGCGGGTGAGTTCAATCTGACCATTACACGGTTACAGCCTGGGGAAGACAGTGTGCAATTGGGTCTCGAACCTCTACCGTTTAATCAATTACTACGGTGGCTAGAGCAACTGGCGCAGCGACACGGGATTCAAGTCGTTCGCTTAAGCACTGAAGCGACCGATACGGCCGGTGTGGTGAAAGTCAACCGACTGCAGCTGGAGCGTTAAACCATGGCGAAAAAAATACTGATAGGAGTAGGATGTCTGTTGGTTTTTGTTGTGAGTGCGATAGTGCACGCCCCAGCAATCCTGCTACGCTTAGCGCCTTTGCCGGCCGAGCTACAGCTTAGCGGTATCCATGGCACTGTCTGGCAGGGCCAAGTCAGGCAAGTTCGTTGGCAAGACCAGGCTGTCGGCCCAGTACAATGGGATCTCCATTGGCATCGGTTATTGACCCGCGCCACACTGGAAACGGCCATCAAGGTTAAAGGCCCGCAAGGTCTCAGCGGAAAAGGCGTGGTGGGCTTTAATGGCACCGAGCTAACGCTTTCTCAAACCTTGCTCTCTGCCCCGGCGCACCTGCTGACTCGTTCGGTGGCCTTGCCGCCGAGTGTGTCTATTGATGGCCGACTGGATGTGATTGTGCGCGAGGCGGTGTTGGCAGAGTCAGGGTGTCAGCAGTTAGCGGGACAGATTCAGTGGCAGCAGGCCGGGCTAACCCTGCCCTCGGGGCGGCTCAATGATATCCCATTGCGTGCTTCTCTCGCCTGTGACGGCCAAGGTGTCGCGGCGCGGGGGCAAGGTGATTCCCCGTCGTTGAGTAATAAGTTTTCATTGTCAATTACACCGTCTGGGCGATACTCTGTGTCAGGATGGCTGAAGCCGGGGCCAGCCTATCCTGAGCCAATGAAAGCACCTCTCTCTTGGTTAGGCGCACCGGATAATCAAGGACGCTATCGCTTTTCTTTTCGCGGCTAACAAGGCCTGATAGGCTTATCAAAAAGGGTGGCAAATCACGATATGACGCAGCGTAAATTTCCTCACATTCAGTCTAAGCAGGTGGTCGCCGCTTCTCGCTTGTTTAAAGTGGAGTCGCTAGAGCTGATTTTTAGCAATGGCGTCGAGCGTACCTATGAGCGGATGAAACCGTCGGGGCGTAATGCCGTGATGATGGTGCCGGTGACCGAATCGGGCGATCTCTTACTGGTACGCGAATATGCCGCAGGCACAGAACGGTATGAGCTGGGCTTTCCCAAAGGACTGATTGACCTGGGTGAAGCGCCCGAACAAGCGGCGGTGCGGGAGCTGAAAGAGGAAATCGGCCAAGGTGCCCGTGAGCTAGTGCCACTGAAAGAGGTTGTTCTGGCACCGTCGTACTTTTCCAGCCGGATGACACTGATGTTGGCACGTGATTTGTATCCAGAAAGCCTAGAAGGGGATGAGCCTGAACCGCTTGAGATCATTCGTTGGCCACTTGCCCAAGCGGAAGAGTTACTCACCCACGGTGATTTCTGTGAAGCGCGCAGTATCACCGCATTAATGATGGCGCTGAAGTACTTACAATCTGAGAGGTGAGGCATGGCACTGCCTGAGTTGTTGCCCGAGGTAATTGAGATTGCTCGCTCTGCGGGTCAGGTTATTTTAGATATTTACCAAGACGGTGATTTTGAAGCGATCACCAAAAGTGACCAAACCCCAGTGACCAGTGCTGATTTAGCGGCACATAAGCTGATCACGGAAAAGCTCACCGCGTTGACGCCAGACATCCCCGTGTTATCGGAAGAAGACTGTGGTGTGCCATTAAGCGACCGTCAGCAATGGCAGCGCTATTGGTTGATTGACCCGCTAGACGGTACCCAAGAGTTCATTGCGGGCAGCGGTGACTTTGCCACTATTATCGCGCTGGTGGAGGACAACCATCCCGTGATGGGCGTGGTGTATGCGCCCGTCTCCGGGGTGACCTATTATGCTTGCCAAGACAAAGGGGCCTGGAAAATAACCCCAGATGGCGAAATGCATCGCATCTCGACAATGAAGCGAGAAGAGACGCTCACATCAATCTCAATCGCTATTAGCCGTCGCCAAGATATTCATGCGGTCACCGAAAAGCTGGCACCTGAAATTAATTATGATTTGGTGCCGTTAGGTTCGGCGGCACTCAAAGCCTGCTTGGTCGCAGAAGGCGCAGTCGATTGTTATTTGCGCTTGGGCCCCACAGGGGAGTGGGACACGGCGGCGACGCAGTGCATTGTCGAGCAAGCGGGTGGACGTATTCTGAGCACCGAGCTAGGGGCCTTGTCTTACAACGAACGGGACTCATTACAGAACCCTAACTTTATTGTGTTAGGGGATGAGTCGCTCGCGTGGTCGTCGATACTGCGGGCATCGTAATGATTGACGGCACCGTCAGGTGCCGTTTTCTTGATTACCGTTCAGAACAAGCGATTTAAGCCATTAAGCGCCGCCACCCGGTAAGCTTCGGCCATGGTCGGGTAGTTGAAGGTGGTATTCACAAAATAGTCGATGGTATTCCCTTCGCCTTTTTGCTCAAAAATCGCTTGGCCGATATGAATGATTTCCGAAGCGCGTTCACCAAAGCAGTGAATGCCTAATATCTCGCGGGTATCGCGGTGGAAAAGGATTTTTAAACTACCGACATCCATCCCCGCAATTTGCGCGCGTGCGAGATGTTGGAACAAAGACCGTCCGACCTCATAGGGTACTTTTTCCGCGGTGAGTTCTTGCTCGGTTTTACCCACCGAACTGATTTCTGGAATGGTATAGATCCCCGTGGGGATGTGTTCAATCAAGCGCACATTGGCGTTGCCTTGGCAAATGGCTTCGGCCACCACGCGCCCTTGATCATAAGCGGCACTGGCAAGGCTAGGATAACCAATCACATCACCGACCGCATAAATATGGCCCACGTCTGTTGCATAGCTTTCGCTATCAACGTCGAGCTGCCCACGCGAGTTAGGCGTCAGGCCGACTGAGGACAAATTGAGTTTATCGGTATTGCCTGCGCGGCCATTGGCATAGAGCAGACAATCTGCTTTCATTTTTTTGCCTGACTCAAGGTGCACAATCACGCCATCATCCGTGCCCTCAATGCGCTCATAGGTCTCATCATTGCGGATCATGACACCGCTACTGCCAAAGTGATAAGACAAAGCATCAGAGATTTCATTGTCCAAAAATGACAGCAAGCGGTCACGGGTATTGATTAAATCCACTTTGACCCCGAGCCCGCGGAAGATAGACGCATATTCACTGCCAATCACGCCTGCCCCATAAATCATCACATGGCGCGGATCATGGGCTAACGACAAAATGGAATCACTGTCGTAGATGCGTGGGTGAGAAAAATCCACATCGGCAGGCTGATAAGGGCGAGAGCCGGTGGCAATCACAAAGTGATCGGCGGTGTAAGTATCAGCGCTGCCATCACTATGATGCACGGTTAAGGTATGCGCATCGACAAACTCAGCGTTGCCATGGAGCAGGGTACACTGGTTGCGGTCATAGAACCCTTGGCGCATGCGGGTTTGTTTACCTATCACAGACTCGGCATGGCTGAGTATTTGAGAAAAGGTACTGTGAATACTCTTACTGTTTTGGGTGTAGATAGGGCTTTGATTGAATTCAATGATCCGGCTGACAGTGTGGCGTAGTGCTTTAGACGGGATGGTGCCCCAATGGGTACAACCACCGCCAACGGTGCTTTCTCGCTCAATCACTGCGACTCGCTTACCGGCTTTGGATAAGCCCATAGCGGCCCCTTCTCCGCCGGGGCCGCTGCCTATTACGATAGCGTCAAAATGATCTTGCGGGCGAGGGCTTGACTTGCTCATAGGGTTCAGACCTTATTTTCATTATTGCAACATCTGTTTATGACCAGTTTAACGCTTATTATCCGTAAGGTTAACTTTCGCAGCCAAATCTGTGTTCCAATCCGCGCGATAGCGATGGGGAGCGCTGCCTGGATTGGCTGATTTAAACGCTAAAATTGCGTATAGTGACACCATGGTGACCATGAGTAGAGTGCGATGGGTATTCGAGCACAACAAAAAGAAAAAACGCGCCGTTCTGTCATTGATGCGGCGTTCAGCCAGCTCAGTGCTGAACGCAGTTTTTCTAGCCTCAGTCTACGCGAAGTGGCGCGTGAGGCGGGAATCGCCCCTACTTCTTTCTATCGTCACTTCAAAGATATGGATGAGCTGGGGTTGACCATGGTCGACGAGGGCGGACTATTGCTCCGACAACTGATGCGTCAGGCGCGTCAGCGGATCGCCGCGGAAGGCAGTGTGGTACGTACCTCGGTAGAAACCTTTATGGAATTTATCGAAAGCAGCCCCAATGTGTTTCGGCTACTTTTGCGCGAGCGATCAGGAACGTCTTCGGCATTCCGTGCTGCCGTGGCTCGAGAAATCCAACATTTTGTTGCTGAGTTGACCGAGTATTTACAATCTCGCACGCAGCTCACCTATGAAGAAGCGTACAATCAGTCGGAAGCATGTGTGATCTTGGTCTTTAATATGGGCGCGGAAGCGCTTGATCTCGATCCTCACGCCCGCGCAGAATTGGCCGAGCGCATGGTGTTACAATTACGCATGATAGCCAAGGGAGCTTACTGGTACCGAAAAGACCGGGAGCGGCGAGCCTTACAGGAAAAACTGTCATAAAACAGGTGAAGACATGGAACACGAGCAAGTGAAATCAGAACGTAAATTTTTGCTGCTGGCACTGGTTACCGGCATTTGTGGAAGTGCAACTCTCGCGACACTGTTCGTCAGTGGTGTGGCATTTTCTATTTTTCCCATTCTCGCGTTTGTACTGGCCGTGCACGCTTGCTACCAACTTCACGAACGCCAGCCGCTGACTGAAGGCACGCCGCTGATTGCGTTTGCCTGCTTCTTAGTGGGAGCATTTGGCTATTCAGCGTTTATCCGTATGCAAATGCCAGAGCTGGGCGGCAACTTCTTCTCGATTTTGGTTGCCATGGCACTGGCGTTCTGGGTCGGCCACAAACTGGGCTTTTTCAGCCGCAAAGCGAAAAACGATACCGCCTCTGACGTCTAATTGCTTTTAAGACAGCCGTTAGCGAAACCCAAAAAGGCGTCGAGAAGACGCCTTTTTACGTTGTTGCGCCCTCAAGCCAAACTGAAGCAAAGGTAAATTTGGGCATAGTGAGTCTTCCTTGTTTCAGGGTTTAGGTGAGAGATTAGGGTTTAGTGGAACGTAAAGGCCATCGTCAGTTGCACCTTATCAAAGGCATTACGTTAAAGCTGAGAAACAAGAGCTTCATCCGCACCGATAGCTGCCCTGTTACCTCTTGCTGATATGAATCAATGCTCCTTAAATAGGGTTGATAGCACCAGCGATTAGCATGGTGAAAGTACAACTGAGGCTGCGATCATTTATTATATTTAAAAGTAAAGAATTATACTTAAAATAAAATTTTTAATCTTTATCGTTAGTTTGTGATAAGATTCAGTATCAAGACGTCTTGCCGCAATGGATAGGAATACATGATCAAATGCAACCTAGCTCGCATGATGGGTGAGAGAAAGTTAAAGATTGCAGACGTCATTCGTGAAACGGGTTTAAGCCGCAACACAGTGACACTACTGTACAAAGAAACTGCACAAAAAGTGGATTTAGAAGCCATAGACAGATTGTGCGTGCTATTTAATTGTCAAGTTGGTGAGCTCTTAGAACAGTCACCAGAGAATGATCAATAAAAACAATAACGAAGGACTGATATGAGTTTCACAGAAGATTCAAGAGTAAAAATACCAACGATCCTACATCTCATGCGTTTGGGTTATGAGTACCTATCCCTGAAAGGAACACACTGGGACAAGGATACAAATATCTTCCCGGAATTATTCTCCTCAGCGGTCAGCCGTATAAATCCTGACATGACATCTGATGACGTTGCCCGTTTGCTCGAAGAAGTGAAACTCTCTCTGGATAACGAAGACTTAGGCCGAGCTTTTTTCAATAAGTTGAAGGATCGATCCGGGACTAAGCTGATCGATTTCGAGAATTTTTCTAATAACAGCTTCCACGTCGTTACTGAGCTCACCTACAAAAACGGCGATGATGAATTTCGTCCTGACATCATCTTGTTAGTCAACGGCATGCCGCTGGTGTTTATTGAGGTGAAAAAGCCTAACAACCGAGACGGTATCATCGCGGAAAGAGAACGCATCAATAAACGCTTTCAAAACCCGAAATTCAAGCGCTTTGCTAACATCACTCAGTTTATGATTTTTTCCAACAACATGGACTACGTCGATGGTGATCCAGAGCCAGTACAAGGTGCATTCTACGCGAGCAGTTCATATGACAAGCCAGTGTTTAACTACTTTCGTGAAGAAGAGGTGTTAGATCTCACTGCGTTTTTAAAACCACTGACTGATGAGCAAGAACTGGCAGTCCTCAAAGACAACAACTTAGAAGTGATCCGCAGCAACCCTGAGTTTTTGAGCAACAAAGAACCCAGCCGCCCAACCAACCGAATCTGTACTTCTTTGCTCAGCAAAGAGCGTTTGTCTTTTATTCTACGCTATGCATTGGCCTACGTGTCAGAGAGTGATGGCCTGCAAAAACACATCATGCGCTACCCACAGATGTTTGCAACTAAAGCCATTGAGAGAAAGCTAAACGAAGGGGTTCGTAAAGGGATTATTTGGCATACCCAAGGAAGTGGTAAAACCGCGTTAGCCTATTACAACGTTGAGTTCTTAACGGATTACTTCCAAAAACGAGAAATCATTCCCAAGTTCTATTTCATCGTCGATAGGCTAGACTTGCTGCAACAAGCACAGCGAGAGTTCACTGCACGCGGCTTGATTGTTCATACCATAAACTCCCGCGAAGCGTTCACGCGTGACATCAAAGCCACACAAGTGATTCACAACCATTCAGGCAAAGCCGAAATAACTGTCGTCAACATTCAGATGTTTAAAGACGACCCCGACGTTATTTCAACGCAAGATTATAACGTCACCATCCAACGTGTTTACTTCCTGGATGAGGTCCATCGCAGTTACAACCCCAAAGGTAGCTTTCTGGCCAATCTGACTCAGTCTGATACCAACGCTATCAAGATAGGCTTAACGGGTACGCCCTTACTGGGTGAAGACTATAACTCCCGAGTTCTTTTTGGCGATTACATTCACAAGTATTACTACAATGCTTCAATTGCCGACGGATATACCCTGCGCTTAATCCGTGAAGAGATCGCGACTAATTACAAAATGACGCTTCAGCAAGCGCTGGAAGAAGCTGAAGTAAAAATGGGCGATGTAGACCGCAAAGAAATATACGCACATCAAAGTTTTGTTGAGCCAATGCTGGACTACATCATTAGTGACTTTGAAAAGAGTCGCGGCACGCTAAATGATGCAACCATAGGCGGTATGATCATTTGCGATAGCTCAGACCAAGCAAAGAAAATGTTTGAGCTGTTTAATGCTGTGTACGCCTCAAAGCCCCTATCCAGCAGTGACAGCGTAGAACCTCAGCAAACAACATCGGTAGCAGATCCGATCCCGACTTACGTTCAAACGGCGAGCATGGAGCCAGCCAAGCAAGCCCACCAAGTGAGCAATGCTGCGCTGATATTACATGATGTCGGCACAAAACAAGAACGCAAAGATTGGGTTGAAGATTTCAAAGCAGGAAAAATCGACTTACTGTTTGTTTACAAAATGTTACTCACAGGCTTCGATGCTAAACGCTTGAAGAAACTCTACCTTGGCCGGGTGATCCGCAAACATAACTTGCTACAAGCACTGACACGTGTCAACCGCACATACAAAGACTTCCGTTATGGCTATGTGGTTGATTTCGCAGACATCCGCAAAGAGTTTGACGCGACTAACAAAGCTTACTTTGACGAGCTACAATCTGAGCTGGGCGACGAAATCGAAAGCTACTCCAAGCTCTTCAAATCACAGGAAGAAATCAGACAAGAGATAGAACACATTAAAGACGTGTTGTTCCGCTTTGATATCTCCAACATGGAGACCTTCTGTGATCAAATCAGCCAGATACAAGACAGAGAAACTGTCTTAGCCCTTAAGAATGCCCTAGCTGATGCACGCAGCCTGTATAACCTTATTCGCCTGCAAGGTGAGTACGACTTCCTTGATGAACTGGATTTTGCCAAGCTAAACGTGCTTTACCGCGAAACCAGCAATCATTTGGACTTGCTCAACCTCAAGCAAGATCTTGAACAAGGCACAGACACCACACACCTGCTTCACCGAGCCTTAGAAGATGTCATCTTCAAGTTCGTTAAGCTCGGTGAAGAAGAGCTGGTTTTGGCTGATCAGTTGAAGAATACCCTTCGCCAAACACGCGAAGCACTGGCAAGTAACTTTGACCAACAAGACCCGACATTCACCAATCTGAAAGATGAACTAGAACGATTATTTAAGAAGAAGAACCTCAGCGAAATCACGCAAGATGAAATGGTCGCCAACATCGATGCACTCAATAAAATTCACCAACGAGTGAAAGAGTTGAACCGACAGAACAACCAATTACGCCAGAAGTATCTAGGTGACACTAAATATGCACGTCTGCACAAGCGTTTATATGAACGCCAAAAAGAGCGACGCGACATTACAGGCTCTGAAAGAAAGATTTTTGAGGCCCTACTCGGAGTCAAAGAAGACGCCGATAGCCAGGTGCTCGACAACACCTCCGTACTCGATAACGAAAGTTATTTTGAACGGCATCTGCTGCCAAAGGTTCATAACCGCTTTATCAAACAACAAAGCATTCCCTTGAATGCGGAAGCAGTGCGTTATGTAAATCAGCTTGTCGTCGCAGAATATTTAAAAGAATTCAATACAGGTAGCCAATCCTGGTAAGAACACCAACTAAGGCAGTACACAAACCATGGTCGAACTCGAATTTAGAGATAAAACAAAAGCCCTTATCGATAGTCTAAAAAGCATCTGTGCAACCAATGGCTTAGGCAACAGTACCGGGGAGTTTGAGATCATCACTCAGGTTTTTTTGTATAAATTCCTGAACGATAAGTTCGCCTATGAAGCAAAGAAAATAGACGAAAAAATCGCCAGCGCGGCAAAATGGGAAGAAGCGCTGATTCAAATGAGTGAAGAGGATCTAGATATGCTCCAGATCCAGATGGGTGCTGACACTGCCCGTCTTAAACCACATCATTTCATCAGTCACTTGTTCAACCAGCAGGACCAGCCGGGGTTTGCTCAGCTGTTTGATGATACCTTGATGGACATCGCCATCACCAATAACGATGTGTTTGCGGTAATGACGGACACAGGCGAAAAAGTACAACTGTTTACTCGCATCAGCGAGAACGTGACCGTGTCCAAGCGGGATGCCTTCTGTAAAGCGATCATCAATAAGCTGATTGAGTTCAGCTTTGAGCGTATCTTTAACCAGAAGTTTGATTTCTACGCCACCATCTTTGAATACCTGATCAAAGACTACAACAGCAACTCAGGCGGTAAATACGCGGAGTACTACACCCCTCATGCGGTAGCACGCATTATGGCCGCAATTTTGGTGCCTGAAGACCAGCAAGGCACCGTACGCAATGTAAGCTGTTATGACCCATCTGCGGGCTCTGGCACCCTGCTTATGAATGTCGCTCATGCCATCGGTGAAACGCGTTGTAGCATCTACACGCAGGATATTTCGAAGAAGTCATCAAACCTACTGCGTTTGAACCTGATTTTGAACAACTTAGTGCATTCAATTTCTAACGTGATTGAGGGTAATACGCTGTGGCACCCTCACCACAAGGAAAATGGTGATTTACGTAAGTTTGATTACATTGTCTCTAATCCACCATTTAAACTGGATTTCAGTGATTTTCGTGATGAGTTGGATAGCAAAGAAAACAAAGATCGCTTTTTTGCTGGCATTCCCAAAATCAAAGCCAAGGCCAAGGACAAAATGGAAATCTACCAATTGTTCTTGCAGCACATTATTTACTCATTAAAACCAGGTGGAAAAGCAGCGGTGGTACTGCCAACAGGATTTATTACCGCTCAGTCAGGTATCGATAAAAAGATCCGTCAGTACTTGGTTGATAACAAGATGCTGGCGGGTGTTGTCTCTATGCCATCCAATATCTTCGCGACCACAGGTACCAACGTCTCCATTCTGTTTATTGATGACAGTAACAAAGACAAAGTGGTACTGGTTGATGCATCAAACTTGGGCCAAAAAGTCAAAGAAGGTAAGAATCAGAAAACGGTTCTAACATCAGAAGAAGAGCATCAAATCATTGATGTGTTCAACAAAAAGTGGACCGAAGAAGACTTCTCCGTCGCAGTTAGCTATGACGAGATCACTGCGAGAAACTACAGCCTCAGTGCTGGACAGTACTTCGAAGTCAAGATTGAGTATATTGATATCACTCCGGAGCAGTTTGCGGAAAAAATGCAAGGCTTTAGCAGCAATTTGGACAGTTTTTTTAATCAGTCACGTGAACTAGAAGCTGAGATTAAAAAGCAGTTGGCGGGGCTAAACTATGATTAATCAGTATGAAAATCTATCTTATTTGTCCCCTTTTAGCGGAAAAACTATTCCACTGAAAGAGCTATGCTTATCTATTACTGATTGCCCTCATTCAACGCCAAAATGGTCTGAAGAAGGTATGATTGTGATCAGAAGTTTTAACATTAAGAATGGTGAGTTAGATTTATCATCTCCTTCATATACTGATCATGGATCTTACCTAGAGAGAAATAAAAGAGCCACACCAGAACCTGGCGATATAATCATTACTAGAGAAGCACCAATGGGCGAACTATGTATGATTCCCGATGGAGTTGAGTGTTGCTTAGGCCAGAGAATGGTATTACTAAAAGTTAATGAACAAAAAGTATCTAATCAGTACTTGTTGTTCGCTCTTCAGTCTGAGTTCGTGCAAAAGCAAATTAGTAAAAGCGACCGTACAGGTTCAACGGTTAGTAACTTGTGTATTCCTGATCTCAAAGAAATTGAAATTCCTATATTCGAAAACTCTAAAGCTATTGCCGATGTTCTAAAAGCAATAACCTCTAAGATAAGAGTTAATAATCTAATCAATTCTGAACTAGAAGCCATGGCGAAAACGCTTTATGACTACTGGTTCGTGCAGTTTGATTTCCCAGATGCGAATGGAAAACCCTATAAAGCTTCTGGCGGAAAGATGGTTTATGACCCTGTTTTGAAGCAGGAAATTCCAGCTGACTGGCACGTTAATGCAATATCTGATTGGATTCGCTCAGATAAAACTGGTGATTGGGGAAAAGAAACCAAGCAAGGTAACTACTCACTTCAGGTTGATTGCATAAGAGGCGCAGATATTAACGGCATAAATGGTCAAGGAAATGTCGATGCGCCTAACCGATTTATTCTTAAAAAGAATGATCACAAACTTCTTGCTCCATTTGACTTTGTTATCGAAATATCAGGTGGTAGCCCCACTCAATCTACTGGTCGAATGGCTTTTATTACAGAACATGTTTTAGAAAGATTTGACTATCCTCTGATCTGTTCCAACTTCTGCAAAGCAATAGACCTTATAGATAAGAGCTATTTCTATAACTTCGCATACCAGTGGCAAAGCCTGTACGAAAATGGTGTTTTGTTTGGTTGGGAAGGGAAAACTAGTGGTATTAAGAATCTTTTATTCGACTCATTCGTCAGTAATTACAACGTAGTGATGCCTCCTAAAGATCTAGCTGAGAAGTTTTTCCAGTTTGTTTCTCCTTTGCAAGAACAAAGGCAGAAAAAACTTAAAGAGAATGCAGAGTTAGCAGGCCTGAGAGATTGGCTTCTACCAATGCTAATGAGCGGCCAAGTAACGATAAAACTAAGCACTGAATCAAAGGAGACTCAGCATGGCTAAAGATCTCACTGAGTCTTTGCATGACAGACAAAACATCCTTAATAACCGTTACGCTCTGCAAAAAGCAGAGCAACACCTGGCATTAGGCGGCGTGCAGTTTGACGGTGAAACGGTATTTACCAAACAACAGGTAATAGAACTGTTTGATATCAGCGATGCCACCGTAGAGCGTTACTTGTCTTCGCACGGAGATGAGTTAAAAGCAAATGGTTACACTCTTCTAAGAGGCGCTAAGCTGAAGCAGTTCAAGGAGATAGCCGTTGGTACCCTCATCAGTGAGGGTACCAAAACGACGGTGTTAGGCATTTTTACTTTTCGCGCTATTTTGAACCTAGGGATGCTACTCACTGACAGTGAACGCGCCAAAGAATTACGCTCTCGTGTACTCGATATTGTCATTGATGTACTCGCAGAACGCGCAGGCGGTCACACCAAGTTCATCAACCAGCGCGATCAAGATTACTTGATGGTAGCGTTCCAAGAGGAAAATTACCGAAAACA
Organism: Salinivibrio sp. HTSP; assembly: GCF_003390965.1. NCBI lineage: Bacteria > Pseudomonadati > Pseudomonadota > Gammaproteobacteria > Vibrionales > Vibrionaceae > Salinivibrio > Salinivibrio sp. HTSP. The sequence goes on along the minus strand of NZ_PXUD01000006.1, from coordinate 6,064 downwards.
GTTTACCGACGCCTTGGACAAATACGTAGACGGCAATAAGTGGAAGTATGGCCGCTTTACTAACCTGATCTACCAAAGCATTTTCCATGAGAATGCAGCGGAGTATAAAAAAATACTCAAGCTAGCCGAAAAGGATAAGATCCGTGAAACCATGTACTCAGAAGTGCTCACGCTTATCGCAAGTTTTGAATCAGGCATCGCTCACGAGCTAGAACGCCAGAGTACCGGCCTGGGCCGTCCATTGACGCAAAAAGAAGCTGAGCTGCTGTTTGCCAGTTTTGAGCAGCATCCTCTCTTTAGGCCACTAATATTAGATGCCAGAACAAAGATGGCCAGCAGAGACTTGTGCTTTAGAGACGCTTTGCATGAAAAGCTGGAGGCCTATATTAAATCGGTTCCAGAAGCTGACTTTGAGCGTTTCCTTGGTGAGAAGAGTAAATCCCTAGAGGAGCAGCTCAGCGATCCTGAAACACTTGACGTATTTAAACGCTTGAAGGACCGCTGATATGACCGATGACGCTCAGCCACGGTACTTTTACTTCGATGTGACGTACGCGGTGAGTACCCACGATTGGATCATTGAAAAATCAGGCGGTTTAACGGGTACAAAAGATATCGGTCAACTTGAAAGCCCATTGGAGCATATTCAAAACGACTGGTATTACCCTGAAATCGAAGACAAGCTGACGCACTTAGTGTTTTCCATCAACAAAAACCATGCTTTCAATGATGGCAATAAGCGCTCATCTCTGGCACTCGGAGCCTACTTTTTAGAGCTCAACGGATTTGACTACATCGTGCAGCATTTCGTTCGCGAAATGGAGAACATCGCTGTTTGGGTCGCCGATAACGTTATTGATAAAGAGCTACTGCATAAAATCATTAGCTCTATTCTGTATGAAGATGAGTACTCTATATCGTTGAAGCTGGAAATTTATGAGGCCGTTCAACGAGCGGAGGAAAACAAGCAAAACTAGCCAATATTAAAGAGCCTACGGTGATGACGACTCTTTAATATTTTGAGTCTACTAATCTAGACGACAGGGTCGGTTTAAGAGACTAAGTTAAATTCACTCTTAGTCCATAACCAAGCCCCGTATCCTAAGCCGTACCCAGAACGTTTTTTGCTACAAGAAATCTTTTAAGCCCTTATTTGATGCGCTCCAACCACACACCCGCTTCGGTATGGTGGGTGAACGGGAATTGATCGAACAGCGCACAGCGACTAATGCGGTGTGTTTGGCTGAGGCGTTCTAGGTTTTCGGCCAAAGTCTCAGGGTTACAGGAGATATATAAAATCCGATCGTAACCTTGCACCATTTTGCAGGTTTCATCATCCATGCCCGCACGAGGGGGATCGACAAAAATGGTATTGCACTGATAGGCGCTCAGCGTCACCCCTTGATCTTTTAAGCGGCGGAACTCGCGCTCGCCATTGATCGCTTGGGTGAATTCTTCGGCAGACATGCGAATAATCTGCACATTGTCGATATTGTTGGCGGCAATATTGTACTGCGCCGATTGCACTGAGGGTTTCGCCAGCTCGGTGGCGAGGACGCGGCGAAAGTTTTTCGCCAAGGCGAGGGAAAAGTTGCCGTTCCCGCAATACAGCTCCAGCAAATCACCTTGGCTATCGCGAGTGCAATCGATGGCCCATTCCAGCATTTTCTCCGCCACGGGTCCGTTGGGTTGGGTAAAGCTGTTTTCAATTTGCTGGTAGATCAATGTCTGACCATCGGCATTGAGCTTTTCCAAAACGTAGTCGCGGTCTAGCACTTTCTTTTGCTTGCGCGCACGGCCAATCAGGTTGAGATTAAAGCCCTCATCGTTCAAACGTTGTTTAAGCGCTTGCGCAGCCTTTTCCCACTCTTCATCTAACTGGCGATGATAAAGCAAAGACACCAAGATCTCACCGCTTAAGGTGGAGAGGAAATCAACCTGAAACAGTTTACGTCGCAAGGCGTCGTTGGGCTTGATGGCCTCCATTAATAGCGGCATGAGGTCATTGATCAAGCGGCTCGCGGCAGGAAAGGTATCGACGCGATATTTTTGCTTGGTCGCAGGATCAAACATGATGTAATACAGGTCGTCGCCTTCATGCCATACCCGAAACTCTGCGCGCATCCGATAGTGGGTTTCCGGTGAGCGAAAAACTTCTAGCTCAGGTGCGTGAAACGGCGCGAGTTGTGCATTGAGTCGTTGGACTTTCTCAGCAAGCTGTGTGTCGTAGTCAACGGCGGTGTGAGCCTTGGTCATGATGGCTGCCTCAGCGATTGGAAAATGAGCGCAGATTTTAGACAAATCCCCAGCTATGTCCACCCTTGCTCACGATTCTCCCTTATTCAATAAGGTTATCAATGGACAATATCCATCTAGACGGCTACTATCCCTGCGTGGGCCAGTGCTCTGTCTATACCCAATAGGACGGATCACAGGAATGCGGTGAGAGTCCGCAACTGACGCGCAGCGGTGTAAGAGAACGACCCTAACCCGACCCAAGGTCAGACACTGTCGCCAATGCTGATAAATAGTATGCGATGGGAAGTCGTTAGCAGTAGGCGGCGAAAGCCATGCTCTTAAGTCCGAATACAGCCCACAGACGCAGCACGTCGCTGCACATTCTCGCGATAGGAAGGAACAACCAATGAACAAACAGATAGTGGCGAGCCTGGTGGCAGCGTCATTTTTCCCTGTGAGCACGTGGGCCGAGCCAAACACCGAAACGGTGGTGGTGACCGCCAGTCGGTTTGCGCAGTCCGATGCCTCGGTATTGCAATCAGCAACCATTTTGACGCGTCAAGACATTGCGCGTTTGCAGGCGCGAAGCCTTGTCGATGTATTGCGCACGGTACCGAGCATCGAGATTGCTCAAAGCGGAGGCCGTGGACAAATTGCCTCTATTTTTATGCGCGGCACAGAATCAGACCACTCTTTAGTCTTGATTGATGGGGTGCGTATGGCCTCGTCTATCACAGGCTCGGTGGATTTTAATCAGATCCCAGTAAACAGTATCGAGCGTATTGAGATTATTCGCGGCGCACGCGCCACACTGTATGGGTCGAGCGCGATCGGCGGTGTGATCAATATCATCACCAAAAGCAATAAAGAGCGAGCCAATGTTTCCGCGACCATGGGCAGTTTGGATCATCATGCTGTTAGTGGCGCATGGGCAACAAAATTGGGCGATAAGGGTCACTTTTCTGGCATGGCTGGGTATGAGTCCAATGATGGATACAATGTTCATCCGATGGCAAGTAACCGGGGTGATCAGCATGGTTTTACTGGCCGCAATGCACAACTTGGATACAGCCATCGTTGGAATGCATCTTGGTCGGCCGATATCACCGGACGCTGGTACCAGAATGAATACGATTACGATTATTCAGGGAGCTTGAAACATGGCTGGTTAGAAAGCCAAGCACTGGCTGGCAATCTGAATTATCGCTCAGGGGTCTGGAGTGCAACGCTGAGCGGGGAGTTTTCTCAGCGAGATAAGTATGACTACTTTCCTGGCAGTGCGCGTAAGGAGAATAAAAACTCTGATGTGGAACAAGTCTCTACCTCGTTGGGACTCCAGTATCAAACTACGGAGGATTGGCTGCTTGGTGGTGGTGTGGATTATCGACAAGACACCTTTAATGAAGGAAGCTTGATTACCAACCCCGATGATATTGCAATCAACCCGCGTGATAACCTTGGCACTTACCTTTTAACGCAATTTAGCCCAGTAGAGGCACTATCTATTGAGGCAAGCGCACGCTCGGATGATAACGAACAATACGGACAACATACGACGTGGCAGACAAGCGCGGGTCTTGCGATAGCGGAAGGGTATCAATTGGTCGCTAGTTACGGCACCGCTTTTAAGGCACCAAGTCTGACTGAGCTTTATGGATTGGGCGGTAATGCAACGCTCAAGCCGGAGGAATCATCCAACACCGAGCTTGCTCTTCGTGGCGTGACGGCTGACGTTGATTGGTCACTTACAGGCTATATCAATCGCATTGATAATCTCATTCAGTATGCAGGCAGTTACCCCAATGGCCAGAATCAAAACGTGGACAAGGCTAAGATCGAAGGCGTTGAGTTTATTGCCAACTTTGATGTGCACGCTTTACACAACCGCATATCTTTAGAATACAAAGATCCTGAAAATGAGAAAACGGGTGAGCAGCTCCAGCGTCGCGCCAAACGGGTGGCGAAATGGGATACATCGTACCAATGGGAACGCGTATTGCTGGGCACACAGTGGCAATATCAAAGCGAGCGAACTGATTGGAATGACCGCTTAGGTAGTTATAGTCTTTGGGTGGTCACTGCATCCTATCAGGCGACCGATAATCTGACCGTAAAAGGTAAAGTCGATAATGTATTTGATAAAGACTACGAAACCGCGGGTGGTTATCCTGCGCCTGAACGCGCCTACTTTATGACGTTGGACTATCAGTACTAGTGATAGCTTCTCTGCGATACTAGCTTTCTTCACGCCCTTGTCGTTATGATAAGGGCGTTTTTATTGTATGGGTGACTCATGGCGCAGCCTAACATTCTGATCTTTGACTCTGGTGTGGGTGGTTTATCGATTTATCAGTCAGTGCGAGAGCAGCTACCTGACGCTAACTACACCTATTTGTTCGATAACGAAGCTTTTCCATATGGTGAGTTAGAGGACACGCGCTTGGTCACACGGGTGGCGGCTCAAGTGCGCGCTGTGTGTGCGCATCATGATATTGATATCGTGGTCATTGCATGCAATACCGCATCGACGTTGGTATTACCGACGCTCCGTCAGCAGTTAGCGCTTCCGGTCGTGGGGGTTGTGCCTGCGATCAAGCCTGCAGCAGCGATCAGTCAGAAAAAAATCATTGGCTTGCTCGCTACGCCAGCCACCGTCTCCCGCCCTTATACCGAACAACTGGTGGCGGACTTTGCCAAAGATTGCCAGGTAGTCTCAGTCGGTACCACGGCGCTCGTGCATATGGCAGAACGCAAACTCCGGGGTGAGGCGGTGAATCAGCAAGATCTCGCGGCTATATTGCGCCCGTTTAAAGGAACCGTCGATACCCTCGTACTGGGTTGCACTCACTTTCCTTTACTGCGTGATGAAATCCAATCAGTAGTGGGTGACTCAGTCGGTTTAATTGATTCGGGAGATGCGATTGCGCGTCGCGTGGTTTCGCTGGTCAGTCTACATAGCGACGCAAGGGCTACCGCTGCGACGTCAAAGCATTATGCTTATGCGACGGCAACCCCTATTAAAGCCGATGCTTTGGCGGACTTTATCCGATCGATAGGTTTTACGGATGTCAGCTATTCGCCTGCTTTTTTGGCTCATTCGCTTCACGGACTTTAAGTGTCCGCTCGCCATAAACATTGTTATTGAGTGCGTTGATAGCGTCGTCGGCATGCCCGGCGGCCATCACCACAAAACCAAATCCTCGTCGCTTGCCGGTTCGCTTGTCTTTCATGAGACGAACGGCAAACACTTCTCCATGTTCGCTAAACAGCGTGCGCACATCATTTTCATTCGCACGATAAGGTAAGTTTCCGACGTATAGCGTTTTGCTTTGCGGAGACTCTTCTTCTTTTTCGCTTGATGACGTTGATGTCGATGGCCTTTGCTCTGGCTGAATAAAATTGGGTAAAGGAAGATATAGGCAAGCTAGACCACTAAGTATTGCACCCACAGCAAACGAAAGAGCGGGTGAGTTGACGTCCATGAGGCTGACGATAATCGCGCCAAGGACAGCGATGCAGATGACTAAAGCAAAATTAACTGGTGATTTCATAAGCGTCATTAAATAGAACAATTAAAGTGATGACATGACAACAGTTCGGCAATGCATGTCGTGAAAAAGACCAAGAAAACAAGCCAGCGTTACCTTGCGGTAAAGGTCTCGTATCAATAATGTTTCAAAACGCTGGTTATTCATCATTTTAGGTGGATTATTGCTCAGTCGAAATAAAAAACGTAAAAATCCCTTGTCAGTGTGATCCGCGTCGCTATACTACGCCCCACATCGACACGGCACGCAGGGCAAGCGTTCAGCGAGCATGTCGAGGC
>NZ_PXUD01000048.1:0-17029 GCF_003390965.1 Salinivibrio sp. HTSP | reverse complement strand
TCTCAGTGATGTCGAGTAGGCGTTCACCGGTTTATTAACCGCTTACTTAGGGGTGAAGTTGAGGCTTGGTGGGTCTAAGTCACTGGGGTCATTGTGGCGATAGCGGCGCTGTCGTCAAAGGCGAAATTTCGCCCAGCTGGACATACTGTGAAATGAGTAAGCCCGCACTAAACAATGCGGACTTTGGAGTAATGCGAAAAGAATAAGTAGGACGTCGTTCTTACTTGGAAATGGACAAATGTGAGTTACGCCCATAAAGCATTCTGATTTTTCGGGTTACTTCTACTATTGCAACTATACGACCAGCCTACATGTGGCTGGCCAAATTCCCTTATTCACTACACTTCCGCATCTTCAGCGAAAGCAATGTAGTGATATGGCAAAGATTCATCATCAATATTAATTGCAATAATCAAACAATGCTTAACATGTTTGGGTTCCAAGGCTAATGAGAGTGCATTCTCAACGTACTCATACCTACGCTCGCGGTTAGCATTCTTGAAAAGCACTACTGCTAAAGCATACTCTGAGCTTTCTGCTGGGTTATATATTAAGCTGTTCTTATGCCCTTCGACTTGCCAAGTTTTTTCCACTACTTTTGTCAGGTCTTTAATGTGGCGTGATAATTTTATTTGGTCATCTGGTGGGAACCTGTTGAGAACACTACCAATCTCACTCCAGCGAGGTGTTGACCTTTCCTCTAGTTTATTGAATACATTTTTAAACCAAGGTGTAATTTTTGGCTGAGGTTTAGGCGTCGGTATTCCTTTATCTTTTGACATGTAGTAAAGATCTAGTGATTCTGACATACCCGTGAGCACAATCTCTGTCGAAGCGTCTTTTGTGAGATTACCCAGATTGAATAGATTTGAGATATATAATCCCATAAAATCCAGCTCATCACCTATAAATTGATAGGTGTTCTCAATCTCTGCTCTACGCAATAGATAATGTACTATTTGAACGGGGTGCTCCAACAAGTCGAATAATATCTCAAAGTCACCTAAGTTCATCGAAGGGCATGGCGCGAAATCATCTGGCACCCATCCTGTAGCATCAAACAAGCGCAAGTTAGACTGTAATGTCGCAAAATCTTCAAGTGATACTGAAACACGAATAACCTTATTAATCTCGTAAATATCTACCGGCAAATCGTCGACAAAGTCCTCTATAGAGCCGCTACCTGATTTTAGTTCGTTTATCTTAAGCTCTAGACGATGAGACTGCACACTCGGCTCTATAAGAATCTCTTCCAGATGCCTTCTAATACGAGCAGGAGCCCCCCTTAATGCAGGTTTCGAGATTTTCTGTGATTTCGCCTCAATGATAATGGCATGAGAGTCAATAAATGCTATCAAGTCGGTCTCAAACTGGGACTCTCCTTTAACCCACTTAACTCCACTCACAACTTTGGAGTCAGGAAACCTTCTTTTTACAATTTCCTCAATCTTGCTCTCAAGGTAGGTGGCTCTGCGTTTGTGCAATCCATCTTTATCAAACATCTCGATGATGTCATCCATAACCACAAACACAAAGCTGAAAAAAAGTTGCGGTAGAATACTGTAGAACTCATCCCCTGAACGTATTATTGGCTTGTTCCATGCAGGGTTGCTCAAGAAGAAAAACAGCTCATTCTGTTTGTGTAAGTCTCCTATTTTAAGTGAGAAATAGTCGACTATGCTCCGAACTACCTTTTCATCCAAACCAACAGTTTTTGATAACTCTTGAAAATCTATGAGGTAAATGTCAGGTATTCTCAAATCATAATGAGCTAAACATAGAGAAAATGCGTTTTCCTCCGTTAAACTAGCAACATTAAACTCTTTAAGAAATGCTTCCGCCTCTTCTTCACCCTTACCAATGAGCTTGTGATATTCAATTACGATCTCTTTGGGCTTTTTACTGCGCCTTACCTTTGCTATTGACTCAAAGTGATTAGATAGCTTTGACTCCATTGTGATTGTAAGTGATTCAAATACATCGAGAATATTAGATACAGAAAAGCCTAACTCCTTGGTTAGCATACCGTCAAAGCCCGAGTAAAGCTCTCTGCTTATGGTTTTGACTTGCGAATGGAAACCCCAGTTTCTAACCATCTGAGTATGACCCCGCAGCTTTTCCTGAATTAGATTAATGGCACCGTCTTCTGGAGATAAATTCAATCCATCTTCGCTCATACGACTAAAAGTAAAAGCAGTGCTAAGCTCTTTGACTTTATCAATAATCTCTTCAATCACCTCGGGGGTTGGAGGGTAAAAGCCAACATTTTCTTCTGGCACTTTTAAAGCCAACGCTTGAAGTATCTCTAAATGAGCTTGCTCAATCCCACTACGAGAGCGGTTAGATTCTATCCCATCATCCGATGCACCAACGCACAGCCCATAAGCAGCTACGACAGATATCAACCCTATTGGGTCATGCTTTCTAAATATCTTGTCAATGCAATCAAGCGCGCCGGTCACCTGTTCCTTGCTCTTTGCTTCGAGTGTTCTGACCATTTTCCTGCGCTGTTCATCAGTCATGTCACCAAAGGGATTTTCCATCATTTGAAATACTGGTGATGAATCTTTGCTAACACTATTGAATGATGATTTGTTTTTTCTTCCGCGCCGCTTCTTCTTTAAATCTCTGCGCTGCTTGCTGTTTTTACCCATAACACTAGCTCAACTCAAGTTTAATCGACCACTTTATAAGAAATCATACTATCACCATTCATAGAGCAAGGCTTATTATTTCCTTTTTTATAATGAGTTATATTTCAACAATAAAATACTGACACGGCCTTGCGTAATTCTATGGAACTAAACCAGGAAGTTACGATCTGATCGGCTACATCAGTTAATAACCGTGCCCTTATGCCAAAAACTCTCTACAAAACAACCAACTGGAAGCAGTACAACAAAGCCCTAATCAACCGAGGTTCACTCACTTTCTGTGATCGATGAAGAAACCATAAGCAAGCGTAATCAAAGCAAACAGAGCAAGCACGGTAGGCCTCGCCGATTTAGTGACTTAGCCATTACTACAGCTCTAGTGGTAAAACGCGTTTTCTCTATGCCATTAAGAGCGTTGCAAGGTTTTCTAGGGTCTGTATTTAGGCTAGCTAACATACCTCTTTGGTGTGCCCTAGTAAGCTTCCAATTTACTAGGGCGGCTTATCATGTAGGCTCCTACAATTCAAAGCCTCTGCCTTGCACAAAGAACCCACAAACTGCTGCAAAAATTATCTCAAAAGGTCAACAGACCCTAGACATTACACAGACAAAAAGTAGGTCAAGCCATCGTTTCGTGATTTGTAAGGTTATTGACGCTGGCACGAAATGGGGCACAAATGAGCTAGCCCCCATTCCTTACAAAACCACCATCTGCCCCCTAATCCTTCCTATGCTGACTATCCACCTCTTCCGCGAGCATGCCGTAGATCACGATCAGGTTATAACTGACCATGCCGAGGACTTGGCCGTTTTCAATAACAGGGGCGCGGCTGATGCCGAAGCGTTCGAACAAACGGGCGCAGTATTTCACATTCATATCGGGGGAGACGCTAAGCGCGGGTTTGGTCATAATTTCATAAACATTCACCCGTGATGGTGCGCGGTTTTTAGCGAGCACTTTTTTGGCAATGTCGTTCATTAACACCAGGCCGAACTCGTCGCCATCATCGCGTTTATTAATAATCAGTGCTTTGACATTTTCTTGGCGTGCAATGCGGATCGCTTCTTCGACTGTGGTGAGCCCATCAATACACACGGCATGGGCATGCATCACATCTCTTACCGTTTTATGTTGTTTCATAACTCGTCCTTCACCACTTCGGTTAATTCTCGCATTTGGTGGGCCACGCCCACGGCATCTTCCACATCAATTTGCACCGCAATACCACTGCCGGAGGTGGCATCAAACTCACCCACGTCATTAATGGTTTCGAGTATGGTGCGCGCTAAGTGTTCTTCCACCAGGAAGATGGCTACGTCCCGCTGCACATCCAGCGTCAGCCCTAAAAAGGTTTTCTTTTTCACCAAGCCTTCGCCACGCGCGTTGTTAATAATGGTGGCGCCGGTAGCGCCGGCTTGTCTGGCGGCATCGAGCACCGCATCGGTTTTGGCATCTTCAATAAACGCCATGATCAATTTGAACCGCATAGGCTCTCCTTACGATGAACGCTGTGCGTGCTTTTTCTGTAAATAGGCTGTGATTTGGGCATAGCCCATCACGGTGATCATCGGAAACAAACTGGCAAACGCAATTAAGCCAAACCCGTCGAGCATCGGATTTCTTCCCGGTACGGTAGAGGCTAGCCCCAACCCCAGCGCTGTCACCAAGGGCACGGTGACGGTTGAGGTGGTGACCCCTCCAGAATCATAGGCCAAAGGTACGATAAACGGCGGGGCAAAATAGGTTTGGATCACCACCACCACATAACCGGTGATGATGTAATAATGAAGCGGGTCGCCCACCACAATGCGATAACACCCCAAGGCAATCCCTATTGCCACGCCAAGCGCCACCGAGGCCCGCAAGCCGTTCACCCGAATCGCCCCGCCCGAAACTTTGGCCGCTTTGATCGCTACCGCGATTAATGAGGGCTCAGCCACTGTGGTACTAAAGCCAATCGCCGCGGCAAACAGATACACCCAGTAGTAGGCTTGCCAATTAATCTCGCCGCCTGCTTTGAGCGCTGCGCCTACAAAATCGGAAGCGGTGAGCTGCTCGGCCATCGACGACCCCAGCGGGAATAGCGCCAGCTCAAGCCCCATTAAAAACAGGCTTAAGCCCAAGATCACATAGAAAAAACCAAGAAAGATCCGTTTGGGGTTGTTGAGCGCTTTGCGTAATACAAACAGCTGAAAGCCAAAGATGATCGCGATAATCGGGATCACATCGCGCACGGTGGAGAAAAAGGTGTCGAGAAACAAGGTGAGTGGATTGTTCATGCCACCACCATGCCGTAGGCCATCACGAAGATCATCGGCGATAGCGAGGCAAAGGCAATCAAGCCAAAGCCATCCACCATCGGGTTACGCCCTTTAATCACGGTTGCCAGCCCCACGCCGAGCGCGGTGACTAGCGGCACCGTGATGGTCGAGGTGGTCACCCCACCCGAGTCATAGGCAATGCCGATAATGCTGGGCGGTGCGACCATGGTCATTGCTACTACCAACAAATAGCCGCCAATGATTAAACGGTGGATCGGCCAGCCTTTCATGATTCGCACCACCCCCAGCACAATCGCAAAACCAACCGAAAGCGCCACGGTTAGCCGCAGGCCGTTGGCATAGCTGTCTTTGGCCGCTTCGCTGGTGTGTATCATCCCGCCGTTAGCGGCGACATCTGCCGCTTCCGCCGCCACCGCGGTGAGCGCCGGTTCCGCAATAGTGGTGCCAAAACCGAGCAAAAACGCGAACGCAATTAACCAGCCTAAACTGCCTTTGTGGGCCAGCGAATGTGCCATGGATTCGCCAATCGGGAATAGCCCCATGTCTAAGCCGTATACAAATAAGGTCAGCCCCACGACCACCAGCACCAAGCCAAAGGTAATCGAAATCCAGTTGGGCAGCGGTTGTTGCAGAACAATCACTTGAAAAAAACCAATCACTAGGATGATGGGTAAGAGATCGCGAAAGCTTCCTAGCAATGATTTGAATAACGCTTGCATGTAGGCGACATGACTCCCTGCGTAGTAAAATTTAAAACACACCTTTTATGTGCCTATTTATGTTAGCACTCCCAATTTGGCGTGCGAGGGGTAGAAGAGAAAACTGCGCGATCAAACCGATTTTGGTTGCGATACGTAACAGGATACAAAGCAATCACTTGCGCTAAGTCTAAAACCCTCTTAGCGTTATCTATATCACCCATTACTCGACGTTAGGACATCAGGCATGAAACTGTTAATCACTGGCGGCACTGGCCTGATTGGTCAGGCGTTAATTCCTCGCTTGCTGACCGAGCATCAGGTCACTGTGTTATCGCGCTCGAAGCAAAAGGTCACCCAGTGCTTTGGCGATAAAGTCACGCCGTTAGAGCGCCTTGATGACCTCCCTCACCTGAATGATATTGATGCGGTTATCAATCTGGCGGGCGAGCCGATTGCCGATAAACGCTGGAGTGAGCAGCAAAAAGGCATCATCTGCACCAGCCGTTGGGGGCTGACAGAAAAGCTGGTCGAGAAAATCCATGCCAGCAGCACCCCACCTCACACCTTTATCAGCGGCTCGGCGGTAGGGTATTACGGCGATCAGCAAGATCGCAGCTTTGACGAAACCTTGGTGGTTCATGCCGATGATTTTGCCCAGCATGTGTGTCATCAATGGGAAAAAATTGCCTTGAAAGGTGCCTCGCAACACACGCGGGTGTGCTTGCTGCGCACCGGCGTGGTGTTAAGCGCTGAAGGTGGCGCGCTCAAACGGATGATGCTGCCGTATAAACTTGGCCTTGGCGGCCCCATTGGTAAAGGCCAGCAATACATGCCGTGGATCCATATTGATGATATGGTCGGCGCGATTATCCACCTGCTCAATACCCCTGAGCTTAAAGGGCCGTTTAACTGCACCGCGCCAGAGCCGGTCACCAATAAACGTTTTAGTCAGGCGCTTGCCCGTGCTTTAAAACGCCCACACGTGTTCTTTGTCCCTACCTTGGCGATTAAAACCATGATGGGTGAAGCCTCGCACTTGCTGCTCGATAGCCAGCGCGCCCTGCCCCATGCGTTGGAGGACGCGGGCTTTAATTTCCAGCACCCCAAGGTGGAAGAAGCGATGCAGTCTTTGTTTAAGTAACGGCTTTTGTCTTTCGCACAAGCGGTGTTATTAGCCGGATTTTGCTAGACGTTGTATACAAAAAAGCGGGTATCAACTTTCTTGATACCCGCTTTGTTATGCGTGAAACAAGGATGCTTACCGCCCCTGTTAACGCCGTTGCGGATCAATCAGTTTACGCAGCATCGAGGCGACCGTGACAAACACCAGCGCCACCGCCAACACTGGCAACACCGCCCAAAGCTCTGGGTGCAGGCGTACCTCCATTTCAAAGCCCCACTTAAGCAAGCCAACCATCGCCGCTTCTGCGCCCAGCACCGCCATCAGGCCAGACACAAAGGCCATTACGCCGTACTCGCTCCATAAGGTACGCTGAATACGGGTGCGGCTAGCGCCCAAGGTGCGATAGAGGTTTATCTCCTGCTGACGCTCGCTCAAGCTAATACGCAGCAAGGTGAGCAGCAGTAACAGGCCGCTGATCACCGCCAGCCCAGCCAACACCGAAAGCGACAAGCCAATTTGACGCAAAATCGACTGAATACGGCTGCTCATGGTGCGCAAATCAAGCAGCGTGACGGTCGGATACTCCCGCGCTAACCGATTGAGCAAAGGCGTTTGCGATTCATCGAGCCTGAAGCTCACCAGCCAGTTGGCGGGTTTGTCGGCGAGTGTCTCGCGGTCGAAAATAAAGTAGAAGTTAGGCCGCATATTGCGCCACTCTACCTCACGAATCGAGTTCACCGTGGCGGTAAAGTCTTGCCCGGTGACGCTAAAGGTCAGGCTGTCGCCTATCTCAATCTCCAAGCGCTCGGCAATGTCGGCCTCCACTGACACACCATTCTCAGTCGGCCAGTCTCCGACAATCACCTCATTGTGTGATGGCAAGGTTTCGCGCCAGGTGAAGTTAAGCTCGCGGCGCAAAGCCTCATCGGCTTCATCACGTTCGGCTTCATCGGTAGGGATCTGGTAGCGCTCACCGTTTTTGCCCACCAGCCGGCCACGCACTATGGGGTAGGCATCGGAGCGCATCAGGCTGGCGTCATCGAGTTCACCCACATAGTCTTGCTGCTCACTCGGGGCGATATTCACCGCAAACACATTAGGCGCATCGGGTGGCAGCATCCGCCCCCAATCGGCAAGCAAATCGGTGCGGAGCAGCCAGATAATGGCCAAGAGCATAAAGGAGATCGCTAGCGCCCCTAACTGCACGCTGCTAGCCAGCTTGTTGCGGGTAATTCGGCTTAAAGCGAGCTTGACCGACGGCGCGCGCACCCGTGATTTCACCAACCTAAGCAGCCCTAACCCTGCCAGCGCCAGCAAGACGATCATTACCGCCATCGCCCCCAGCACTGTCCATAGCAAGGTGTTGTCGAACGCCCACAGCGCAAGTGCCCCTACCGGTATCGCAATTAAAACAGCCGCGGTGCCGCGACGGCGACGCCCACGAGCCGCCTGCGATTGCACGGCGGCCAACGCGGGCGCATCCAGCAGCTTAAGCAGCGGCACGCCCAAGGCAGGCAGCGCCACCAACAGCGCGACGCCGGGCGCGAGTACCCAAGGCACCCAGCCATAGCTTGGTAATGGCGAGGGCAGCACATCGGTCAGCGGCAAGCGCAATAGCACTTCGAGGGTGTAACCCGCCGCTAACCCCACGGCGGTGGCAAGGACAAACAATAAGGTTAACTGCCTTGCCAACCAGCGTCGCACCCATTGTTGGCTGGCGCCGAGACTTTTTAGCATCGCCACCAAGTCCGCGCGACTTTTGGCATAGTGCTGACAGGTTAAGGTTAAGGTGGCCGCGGCCATCACAATCACCAGCACCACGGTTAACGACAAGTACTGACGGCTGCGATCCAGCATATCGCCAGTGCGATCGGAGGTGTTTTCATCCACCCAGCGCTCACCATCTTGCAGCGTATAGCTGGCTTTAGCCGCGCTTAGGCTGGGCTCGTCACCGGTTAAAAAGTAGCGGTAACGCACCCGACTGCCTTCGCGTACCACGCCAGCGGCAGGCACATCATCGCGATGCATCATCACCGCGGGCATTTGGCTAAAGGGGTTAAACGACAGCTCCGGCTCAGCGGCCAAGGTGCCGCTGACGTTGAGATCAAGGTTACCAATCGAAACGCTGTCGCCGGGTTTCACGCTCAGCAAACTGAACACCCGCTCAGACAGCCATAGCTCACCGGGTTGAATACGTCGGTCACCGCCAATCGCTTGGCCGTTTTGCTCCAGCACCAAGTCGCCACGCAACGGATACAGGCTATCCACCGCTTTCACGCTCACCAGCTGCATCTTTTGCTCGCTGAATGCCATGGTGCCAAAGCGGGTTTGTGCAGATACCGTGGCGCCGGCTTGTTTAAACGCCTCAATTTGTTCGGTGTTAAGCGGCTGACGAGTACGCAGCACGGTATCGGCGGCAATCAAGTTGCGCCCTTGCTGGGTGAGCACGTTTTCGATGCGATCGGCCAATGCCGACAGCGCAAACACACAGGTGATGATCAGTGCCAGCGCCACCGCCACTGGCCAAATTTGCCCGTGTAACAGTTCGCGCCACGCCCAGCGATTGAGTAGTCCGTTTTTACTCGCCATTCACTCGCTCCTGTAGTTTGCCGCTGTCCATCATCAAGGTACGCTGACAACGCTTGGCTAGCGCCGGATCGTGAGTGACCAACACCAAGGTGGTGCCATGCTTTTCGTTTAGTTCGAACAATAAATCGATAATGGTCGCCGCGGTTTTTTGGTCGAGGTTGCCGGTCGGCTCATCGGCAAATAACACGTGCGGGCGGATAATAAAGGCGCGCGCCAGAGCCACCCGTTGTTGCTCCCCGCCAGAGAGCTGTGAAGGTAAGTGTGTTTCCCGTCCTTGTAACCCTACCGAGGCCAGCAGTTGCTTGGCGCGAGTTTCATCTTCTTCCTCACCGCGAATAGTCAGCGGCAGCATCACGTTCTCAAGCGCGTTCAGTGAGGGCACCAGTAAAAAACTTTGGAACACAAACCCCACCGATTCGGCTCGCAGCGCCGCGCGCGCATCTTCATCCAAGGTGGAAAGCTTGTGGCCGAGCAGATCGACCTCGCCTTCACTGGGCGTATCTAGTCCTGCAAGCAAGGTCATTAAGGTGGATTTTCCTGCGCCGGACACGCCCATCAATGCAATCGACTCGCCTGCCTCGATTTGTAGCGAGACATCCTGCAGAATGGTAAGCGGCTGTTCGCGTGTCACGACATGTTTTGCAATTTTTTCGGCTCGAATAACAGGAGAGGCCATGTTACGCATCCTTACTTTGTTGTGTTTTTTGTGGGTGAGCAGTGCCAGTGCACAAACGCTCCTTGTCCTTGGTGACAGCTTAAGCGCTGGCTACCAAATGGCGGCTGAACAAGCCTGGCCTGCTAAGCTACCGCGCGCGCTCGAAGAACATAATGTCGAAGTTGAGGTGATTAACGCCAGTATTTCTGGCGACACCACCGCCAATGGCCTGCAGCGTCTGCCGCAATTATTAGAACGCCACCAACCCGAATGGGTGCTGATTGAACTCGGCGGCAACGATGGCCTACGCGGTTGGCCATTTAATCGTATACGAGACAACCTTAAGCAATTGATCACTCAAACCCGCGCCGCCGATGCCATGCCTTTGTTGGTGCAAATTCAAATCCCGCCTAATTATGGTCAGCGCTATGCACAAGGGTTTGCTGATATTTATCCTACACTGGCAGAGCAAACACAAACCCCCTTGCTGCCCTTTTTTATGGAGACTGTGATCCAAAAGCCTGAATGGATGCGTGATGATGGCATTCACCCGATGCCCGCCGCACAAGCTTGGATTGCCGATTTTATGGCAGAAAAACTCGCGCCTTACTTGTCTGACGCAACTCAATCATGAACGGGGATCTTATGGACACTGCCTCACCGCTTAATAACGCCATTTTAATCACTGGCTGCTCCACCGGCATCGGCTATGCCTGCGCCAAAGCCTTGCATGAGCAAGGGCACACGGTGATTGCCAGTTGCCGAAAGCCAGACGATGTCAGCCGGTTACAGCGAGAAGGCTTAACCTGTATTCAATTGGATGTGTCAGACACGGCCAGCATCAACCAAGCAGTCGAGGCGGTTGAGCAAATGACGGGTGGCAAGCTTTTTGCGCTGTTTAATAACGGTGCTTATGGCCAACCCGGCGCGCTGGAAGATTTGCCCACCGATGCCTTACGCGCTCAGTTTGAGACCAACGTGTTTGGCTGGCACCATTTAACCCAAGCCTTATTGCCGATGCTGCTTAATTACGGCGAAGGACGCATTGTGCAAAACAGCTCGGTGCTGGGTATCGTGGCATTGAAATATCGCGGCGCCTATAACGCCAGCAAGTTTGCCCTCGAAGGCTGGACCGATACTTTGCGTTTAGAGCTGAGCGACACACCGATTAAGGTGAGCTTGATTGAGCCTGGCCCAATTGAAACGGCATTTCGTGCCAATGCGCTCAGCGCCTTTAAACACTGGGTCGACCCCAATAAAAGCCGTCATCAGCAGGCCTACCAAGCCCAACTTGACCGCCTCGCGGCGGACGAGGGCGGCAACAAATATACCCTGCCTGCCGACGCGCTTGTCGCGCCGCTGACACATGCCTTGTTCTCGCCTCGCCCCAAAGTGCGTTATCGCGTGACCCAACCGACGGTTTGGATGGCAATCCTCAAACGGCTCCTTCCCAGTCGTTGGCTCGATCGGGTATTGCTCAAAGGCGGTTGATGCAACAGCGAAAAAAACACCACAAAAGCGTGGCTGCTGTCGCATTTGTCATACTTTTGTCATAGACGAGCGCTAATCTGGTAGTCACTGGTGGACAACGTCCGTTAGGACACTGTCCATCGACAACGCAACATCCTCGATAACAATCATAAAGGAGCCGGCTGATGACCTTGCATCAATTGAACTGGCTCTGCTTGAGCGTCGCTTTGTGCGTGGTGCTCGTGTTGTAACTCGCACTTGCTTTGTAATGACTTCGCTTGCAGACCGACGAAATAGGCCACCTTCGGGTGGCTTTTTCGTAGCTGTTACGTCTCGCCCCTTTTCACCTTTCGGTTCGATCCGCCATCACACGCCCAAATACAGGCCCAGTTGCTTGAATTTCTGCACGTTTGCCCCCACCCTTAAGGAAAATCCACTTGGTCAGGATCCATGATGAACGCAAACTATATTGTCGAATTAACCGAGCATAATTTTCAGCAAATTCTCGAGTCATCGTCTCGCACGCCCGTATTGGTGTACTTTTGGGCGAACATGATGCCCGAAAGCGTGGAGCTAAAACCCACCGTCGAACAACTTGCTCACGACAGTCATGGCACCTTTACCCTTGCAACCATCGATTGCGAAGCGCAACAAATGATTGCCGCGCAATTTGGCGTCCGTGCGCTGCCAACTCTGGCGCTGTTTAAAGACGGTCAGCCGGTAGACGGTTTAGCTGGCCCACAAAACTACGACACAGTGCGCGAAATGCTTGATAAGCACCTACCTAGTCAAGAAGATCAAGCGTTCGAGCAAGCGCGTCAGCTCATGGCAGAAGGCAACTATACCGATGCCTTGGTCATTTTAAAGCCACTGGAAACCAGTCACGGCGATAAAGGCGAGTATAAACTGGCGATGGCGGAATGCTTGGTCGAGACCCATCAGTTTGATGCGGCGCAAGCGCTGCTCGACACCGTGCTGATGCAAGATCAAGATGCCACCTACAAAAGCTTGGTGGCAAAAATTGAGCTGCATAACCAAGCGATTGATGCCCCTGAAATCCGCCGTCTGCAGGCCCAACTCGAAGAAAGCCCAGACGACGCCAACGTCGCCTATGAGTTGGCGGTGCAATATAATCAAATTAATCGCAGTGAAGAGGCGCTGGAGTTACTGATGAACATTCTTCGCCGCGACATGAATCATGGCGAGGGTGAAGCCAAGAAAACCCTGATGGATATTCTTACCGCACTCGGCCAAGGCAATGAAGTCGCGTCGCGTTATCGTCGTCAGCTCTATTCGCTGCTTTACTAAAGGTTAGTTTGTCGCGGGTGGTTCAGCCCCTGACGCGCAACAACTTGAGGAGCTGGTGTCCAACTCGCCTAGCTCACTGTCACCGCGCAGTGCTTCGATAATCGGGCACTGCGCGTCACCATCTCCCGGACAGGCCTGCGTTAGAGCGTGCAGTGTGGTTTTCATTGCCGCCAGTTCTGCCATTTTCTCATCAATCTCTACCAATTTTGTCTCGGCGCGCGCTTTGACATCGGCACTGCGCAACGACGGATCGCGCGATAACGCTAACAAATCCGCACTTTCTTCCAAGGTAAACCCCACTAATCGCGCACGGCGGATCATTTGCAGCTCATTGATATGCTGCTCGCGATAATCGCGATAGCCGTTTTCCGCTCGATGCGGCGGCGTGATCAGCCCTTTCTGCTCGTAAAAGCGAATGGTTTTGCTGGTGAGGCCAGTTTTCTCTGCCACTTGCTGAATCTTCATTTTTCTCGCTTGACCTTCCAGTAGCTATAAGGTTTACAGTTTAGCCTAACTGACGTTGCGACAAACGCCAACATCGAATCATGTCAGGCGATAAGGAGAGGCAATGACCACCACCGACACTCACATCACCGACTACACACTGCCGCTGAGTGGCTTAAGCTGCCAAGGCTGTGTAAAAAAAGCGACAAAAGCGCTTGAGGGTATCGACGGGATTCGCATTGAGAACATTGATACCCAGTCAGTGTCGTTAGAAGCCCTGGGTGAGAGCACTGAGTACCCACTACGCCAAGCAGTCAACGCGATTGAAGCGCTCGGGTATCAGGTCGGTGAGCATTATCACTTGGTCTTAAGCGGGCTAAACTGCGGCCGCTGTGTGGCCAAAGTCGAAGCAGCGCTGGACGAGCAGCCCACGGTATTTTCTCATTCGGTCAGTAAAACTCATGCAGATATTCACACCAGCTTGAGCTTGGCGTCCATCATCCAAACCATTGAGAACCTTGGCTATCAAGTTGGTTATCAGCATGAATTGGCATTATCGGGGTTAAGCTGCGGGCACTGCGTGGCGAAAGTAGAGCGTGCGCTCGATGAAAACGATGCGGTTTTTGACTACCAAGTCAGCAAAGACGCGGCGACCGTACGCACGACACTTAGCGCCGAGACGCTGATTGAAACGATCGCATCTTTAGGCTTTGAGGCCACACTCATCGACCCCAGCCAAGAAATGCCCTCATCCACCGAGCCGCATCAACCTCAAACTACGACCACTGAGGTTGACCAACAGGCCGAAACGCCGCCACGCACTGAAACCTCATCCAGCCATTCACGTATGCAGTTTGTGTTATCTGGCATGACATGCGCAAGCTGTGTCAAAAGTGTTGAAACTGCCATCAGCAGTGTGGATGGCGTGGCCAATGTGAGTGTGAATCTGGCCGAGCGCAGTGCGATTGTAAAAGGTGATGCCGCACCTGACACCATCGTTGAGGCCGTGGAAAACGCCGGCTATGGCGCTGAGAAAGTCGAGGATGACAATGATCGTCGCGAGCGCCAGCAGCACCAACAAGCCGCGGAATTGAAAAACTTTAAACGCAGCACGATCGCTGGCTTGGGCCTGGGTGGCCCGATTATGGCTTGGGGAATATTGGGTGGCAGTATGACCATTCAATCCAGCCAAGATCAGTGGGCGTGGGGCGCGGTGGCCATCCTTATCCTCTTGCTGCTCGCTACCGGGGGGCGTCATTTCTTCGCCAATGCCTGGCAAGCACTGAAGCACAAACGGGCTACCATGGATACCTTGGTGGCTCTCGGGACAGGCGCAGCATGGCTGTATTCTACCGCGGTGGTGCTCGCCCCTGCCTTGTTCCCCGAGCAGGCGCGTCATGTGTACTTTGAAGCCTCAGCGATGATCATTGGTTTAATCAGCTTAGGCCATGCGATTGAGGCGCGTGCGCGTGCCAATACCTCCAAAGCGCTTGACCAGCTACTTGATTTGCAGCCGCCCACTGCCCTAGTGGTTGAAAATGGCCAAGAAACCGAGCGCCCATTAAGTGATGTGGAACAAGGCATGACGCTGCGCGTGAAACCGGGTGCCAAAGTCCCTGTGGATGGTGAAGTGGTTGATGGTAGCAGCTATATTGATGAGTCGATGCTCACGGGTGAGCCCGTACCGGTCAGCAAACAGCAGGGAGACACGCTGCACGCGGGGACAGTCAACCAAAAAGGGAGCCTGACGTTTAAAGCCACTGGTGTGGGCAGCGATACCATGCTGGCGCGTATTATCGATTTAGTGCGCGAAGCACAAAGCAGTAAACCCGAGCTGGCCAAGCTTGCCGATCGCATTTCCGCGGTGTTTGTACCCATCGTGGTCGCTATTGCATTGGTTACAGCGGCTATCTGGTATGTTGTCGGCCCCGAGCCGTCGGTCAGCTACATGCTAGTCACCGCCACCACGGTGCTAATCATCGCTTGTCCATGTGCGCTTGGCCTCGCCACGCCTTTATCGGTCACCGCGGCGGTCGGTCGCGCTGCCGAAGTCGGAGTATTAATTCGTGATGCGGATGCGCTACAAACCGCGGCCAAACTTCACACGCTAGTGTTTGATAAAACGGGGACATTGA
Organism: Salinivibrio sp. HTSP; assembly: GCF_003390965.1. Taxonomy (NCBI): domain Bacteria; kingdom Pseudomonadati; phylum Pseudomonadota; class Gammaproteobacteria; order Vibrionales; family Vibrionaceae; genus Salinivibrio; species Salinivibrio sp. HTSP. The sequence goes on along the minus strand of NZ_PXUD01000048.1, from coordinate 1,667 downwards.
CACGCGGCCAACCCGAAGTGACCCATGTAAAAGCGATTAACGGCGACCAAGAACGTTTAATGGCGATCGCCGCCTCGCTGGAGCAGCATTCTGAGCATCCGCTGGCGCAGGCCATTGTTAATTATGCCAAGGCACAGGATCTCTCACTGCCAACGTCAAACGACTTTAACAGCGAGTCTGGCAAGGGGATCCAGGCGCAAATTGATGGTACGCGTTACTTCATTGGCAACCAAGCCTGGATGGACGCACAAGGGATCGAGACTGCCTCCTATCAAAGTGACATCGATGCCATGACTCAGCGTGGCGAGACTGCCATCTATCTTGCCAATGCAGACAGCGTGCAAGCGCTGATTGGCGTCAGTGATCCTATTCGCGACGATGCGATTGAGGCGATTGCCAACCTGCAATCGCAAGGGCTCGAAGTGATCATGCTCTCTGGAGACCACCCTGATACGGCCAATGCCATTGGTCGTCAGCTAGGGATTGATCACGTGATTGCTGGGGTGCTACCCGATGGTAAATCGGAAAAAATTCAACAGCTGCAACAGCAAGGCAAGCGTGTGGCGATGGTCGGTGACGGCATTAATGACGCCCCGGCACTCGCACAAGCCGATGTGGGTGTCGCTATGGGCAGTGGCAGTGACATTGCCATAGAAAGTGCGCAAATCACTCTAATGCACCAGCACCTGGGGGCATTGGCTAACGCGATTGCTTTGTCTCAAGCCGCCGTGCGCAATATGAAGCAGAACCTCTTTGGTGCCTTTATTTATAACACCTTAGGGATCCCAGTCGCGGCCGGCATCCTTTATCCATTCACTGGCATGTTGCTCAGCCCAGTAATCGCAGGGGGCGCGATGGCGCTATCTTCGATTACGGTTGTCACCAACGCCAATCGACTACGTTTTTTCAAAATAAAATCAAACAATAAGTAACAAGGAGCGAGAATGAAGCGTTTACAACTACTTGCAGCGACCGTGAGTCTGATGAGTGCCTCAGCGATGGCCGCGAGCGGTGTGGTGTATAAATCGCCCAGCTGTGGCTGTTGCGACGATTGGGTTGAGCACATGACGCAAGCCGGTTTTGAGCTGGAAGTTCAACCGCATGACGATATGGCGTCCATCAAGCAAGAAATGGGCGTGCCCGCGGAGATGCAATCGTGCCATACCGCACGTATCAACGGCTATGTGATTGAGGGGCATGTGCCAGCCAAAGAGGTGAAAAAGCTACTCGCTACCAATACTGGGTTAGAAGGTCTCGCTGTCGCTGGCATGCCGATCGGCTCGCCAGGCATGGAATATGGCGAACGCCACCAGCCCTACACAGTGATGGCGTTTGATGACGCAGGCAACACACAAGCCTTCCAGCATTACCCAAAGCCATAAACACCCTGCCACTATAACGACAAAACCCCAGCCTCTCGGCTGGGGTTTCTTGTTGGTCGGTGAAGAGGGATTCGATGGGGCGGCCTTCCGCGGGGCCGGGCTTCCGGACCCCGACCCTCTGCAAGCATAACTCCGATGCTCCATTTTGACATGAAAAAACCCCAGCCAAAAGGCTGGGGTTTTGCGTTGGTCGGTGAAGAGGGATTTGATTGGACCGGCTTCCGGACCCCGACCAAATGCGCTCTCCACTACCTGAATAGTGGTCGGTGAAGAGGGATTCGAACC
>NZ_PXUD01000047.1:0-42855 GCF_003390965.1 Salinivibrio sp. HTSP | reverse complement strand
TCTGCAGCGTCGGATGGCGTATCGGCAGCTGTCTTTGGTTGTGGCTTGGTGTCGCCTTGCTGAGCCGCTTTGCGCGCTTTGGCGCGGGCAACCGCGGCGGCGACGGCGTCCTTCTTGCCGTCTTGGCTATCGGTGTTGGGGGTTGCCTGTGAATCGGTGGCCTCTGAGGCTTTTTGCGCCTCTTTGGCCGCCTTACGTTCACGTGCTTGCCGTTTGCGCTCCTCACGCAACTTCATCATTTCACTGTTGTCTGGCTCATCACTGCCTGCTTGCGCCGCTTCGGCCTGTTTCGCTTTCGCTCGGGCGATTGCCGCCGCCACGGCAGGCTTGACATCGCTCGATGCCGACTGAGCGGCTTTTTTCGCCTTCACCCGCTCCACTGCAGCGTTAAGCGCATCATCGGAGCCCGTGTTTTGTTGCGCGGCTTTTTTGCGACGCTCCGCGGCTTTGCGATGTTTTTCTTCTCGCTCCTGCTTTTCACGTTCCATGCGCGCTTTTTTGGCTTCAAAGCGCTGACGCGCGCGCTCCGCGGCTTCTTTTTCCGCTTCAATTTCACGAATTTCCGCTTTGGCCTGGCGATAGTATTGCACCAGCGGGATTTCACTGGGACACACATAGGCACAAGCGCCGCATTCAATACAATCGAAGAGATCATAGTCTTGGCACTTGTCGTAGTCCTGATCTTTGGCATACCACTGCAATTGCTGAGGTAAAAGGTGAGCGGGACAAACATCGGCACAGGCACTGCAACGAATGCAGGCCATTTCTTGCTTGGCAGGCGCTATTTCCTTGCGCGTTGGCACCAGCACACAGTTAGTGGTTTTGGTTACCGGCACTTGTGCGTGTGGGACGGTAAAGCCCATCATCGGGCCACCAATGATCACCCGTGGCTGTTTTTTCTCTGCCTTATAGCCATGGTGTTCCAACAGCTCGCCAATTGGCGTGCCGAGAAGCGCCCACCGGTTTTGCTGGGTTTTGAGCGTTTTCCCGGTCAAGGTGACCACACGCTTAATCAGCGGCTCGCCATCTAACACGGCACGTTTGATCGCATAGATGGTCCCGATGTTTTGCATAAGCACGCCAATACTAGCGGGAAAGGCTTTGGCAGGGACTTCTTTCCCGGTAATGATTTGAATCAGTTGCTTTTCACCGCCAGATGGATACTTGGTAGGGACTACCTGGATGAGTATGTCCTCATCGACGGCTTTCACCGCAGCTTTAAGCGCCGCGATAGCCTCTGGTTTATTATCTTCAATACCAATCACGGTCAGCTTAGGCTTAACAATATGATTAAGAATCTGTATCCCTGCGACGATTTCATCGGCGCAATCTTGCATCAGCCGATCGTCGGCGGTGATATAAGGCTCACATTCTGCGGCGTTGATGATAAGGACTTCTGTTCTGGCCAAGCCACTTTGCAGCTTTCTTGCGGTTGGAAAGCCTGCGCCTCCCATTCCAGCAATGCCCATAGACCGGATATGATCGATCAATTGCTCGGGCGGCTGAGTTTGATAGGCTGGTAGGGCAGGCTTAGGTCTCCACGTATCTTTGCCATCGGGCTGAATGACCACGCAACGGTCGGACAAGCCTGAGGGATGCGCAATGGTTCTATCTTCGATAGCAATCACGGTGCCTGATGTCGGCGCATGTACCGGCACACATTGTTGAATATCTGTCTCAGTGAGGGCTTGTCCCGCGAATACCTGATCGCCCTGGCTCACGCATAGTTTGCCCTTACTGCCAATATGCTGTTTGAGCGGTATAACAAGCTCGGTAGGGAGAATCTTTTCTAAAATGGCCCCCTGATTCGATTGGGTTTTATGCTCAGGTGGGTGAATGCCACCATGGAAATCCCAGATCTGGCCATGTTTTATTTGTTCGATAAGGCTGTCCATCAGGCGCGTGCTCTCTGACTCTCAGTAACATCTACAACGGGAATTTGTTCAAGCTTCCATTTCCAGGTTTCGGGGGTGTCCTGAACGGGGATCATTTCAATACAGTCTGTCGGACAGGGGGCGACACATAAATCACACCCAGTGCAATCTTGCTCGATCACGGTATGCATCGCTTTGGTGCTGCCCACAATGGCATCGACCGGACAGGCCTGAATGCATTTAGTGCAGCCAATGCAATCTTCTTCATGAATGAAGGCAACGGTTTTGATACTTTTTTCTTCATCGTGGGCAAGTTCGGTCGCTTCGACACCCATCAAATCAGCCAAGTTTTCAATGGTTTGCTGACCACCTGGTGGACATTTGTTAATCTCGTCACCGTTGGCAATGGCTTCCGCATAGGGACGACAGCCAGGGTAACCGCACTGGCCACATTGCGTTTGCGGCAGAATGGCATCAATTTGATCGACAATCGGATCCGCCTCCACCTTGAAGCGAATTGAGGCGAAACCTAGAATTGCACCGAATATGGCGGCAAGCGCGGCAAGCACCATCACCGCTATCACTATTCCACTCATGATAAAGTCACCAGTCCTGTAAAGCCCATAAAGGCGAGCGACATTAATCCTGCAGTAATCATCGCCACGGACGCGCCTTTAAAAGGTGCCGGAACGTCAGCGGCCGCAATGCGCTCACGCATTGCAGCGAATAAAACCAGCACCAACGAGAAACCACACGCCGCACCAAAGCCATAAATAATCGACTCGATAAAACTGTGCTGTTGCTTAACGTTGAGTAGTGCGACGCCTAACACGGCGCAGTTGGAGGTGATCAAGGGCAAAAATACACCCAATAGCCGGTGCAGTGTTGGGCTGGTTTTATGCACCACCATCTCCGTGAACTGCACCACCACCGCAATCACTAAGATAAAGCTCAGTGTACGCAGGTATCCGAGATCAAGTGGGATCAGAATATAGGTTTCAACCAGATACGAGCTCACTGATGCCAAGGTCAACACAAAGGTTGTGGCAAGCCCCATCCCAATTGCTGTTTCCAGTTTTTTTGATACGCCCATGAATGGACACAAGCCCAAAAACTCCACCAGTACGAAGTTATTGACCAATACCGTGCCCACCAGTAGCAACAAATACTCAGCCATGCTGTTTAATCATTTAATGTTTTTGTGATCTGTCTATTATCGACCTTTGAAGCGGCTATAACAACCGCCATTGCGCAGGGTTTTTGCTTGGCTCGCTGTAAGCTGTTAGTGACGCTTTCCGCGCGTACCTTATTCTAAGGGTAGTGGCAGTGTAGCGTGTTCGATCACGGTAAGAGTGTATGATGAGATCACGGAAAAGTAAGATAGGTCAAAGAGAAGAGAGACATAGAATTGGCTCCCCCTGCGGGATTCGAACCTGCGACATACGGATTAACAGTCCGCCGTTCTACCAACTGAACTAAGGGGGAATTGCCTTGAGAACGGGGCGAATGTTAGCGATCGCCTCGAAAGGTGTCAACTGATGAAAAGCAATAAAATCTATCTTTTCAATCGACTGCTGAAAAGCTAGCCAGCGACGATGATAAAAACACCATAGTGGCGATTGATTAAGCATAGCGGCTAATTTTATCTTGACTTTTTATACGGCCGATTATGAAAGGGCTCTCAGCGTTTACCCACAGATTCTGTGGATAACCATGTGTGTGGATCCTGATCAACTCACGCGATGACTGATTTTCTGCCAGCTTGACGCAGCCATAGTCGGTATGAGTATAAATGTAAGGTGTTGATTTTTATTGATTGTAATTTTTTTTGACGCAATCAGTTTGAAAAAAAAAGATCATGGGTTATGCACAGGTCGCTATTTGTTCAATCCTTGAGTGTCGGGGATAAAAAAGTGATAAGAGAGGATATTCAGTAGAAATACGCGCGAAAACGCATGATTTAGAGGCTTTATCATTATTGCACTATATGCTTTAGCACTTGATTTGCTTCGTGCTCTATTCGTTTAGTGCTGTGTCTTCGCTTAGACAAGCTGGCTGCAATGACTGCATGCCAAAAGAGGAAAGACAGGTTACCTAGGAGCCATAGTGAGGTCAAGCATTCAATGAGAAAAAGATCGCAATGATTATCTTGCGAGTAATGAACCGCAGTCGTTGACTCCGTAGGGCGAGTCAGGACAATAGGCTTTTCGCGTTAGCGCCCCAATCTAGACACAGTGGTCAGCCCCTAACAGGATAGTTTCATGAGTAAAACATTTACACTGCACTCTGCTTTTAAACCATCAGGGGATCAGCCTGAGGCCATTCATCGCCTGTGTGAAGGATTAGAGGCCGGTCTTGCCCATCAAACGCTGCTGGGGGTAACAGGCTCGGGGAAAACCTTCACCATGGCCAATGTCATTGCTGAGCTTAATCGTCCGACGATGGTATTGGCCCCCAATAAAACCTTGGCGGCGCAGCTCTACGGAGAGATGCGCGAGTTTTTCCCTGATAATGCGGTGGAGTATTTCGTCTCTTACTACGATTATTATCAACCAGAGGCGTATGTCCCTTCGACGGACACCTTTATAGAGAAAGATGCATCGATTAATGATCATGTTGAGCAGATGCGCTTGTCGGCGACAAAAGCGTTGATGGAACGCCGTGATGTGGTGATTGTGGCGTCGGTCTCTGCCATTTATGGGTTGGGCGACCCCGATTCATATTTAAAAATGATGCTTCACATCCGTCGTGGTGACTTTTTAGACCAGCGCACCATCTTACAACGCCTCGCTGAATTGCAGTACACCCGCAATGATTTGGCTTTTGAGCGCGGAACGTTTCGCGTTCGCGGAGAAGTCATCGATATCTTCCCGGCCGAGTCAGACAAAGATGCCATACGGGTAGAGCTGTTTGACGACGAGGTGGAAACCATTAGTGTGTTTGATCCCTTAACCGGGCAGGTGAGTGTCAAAGATATGCCTCGTTGCACCATCTACCCTAAAACGCACTATGTGACACCGCGCGAGCGGATCCTCGAAGCGGTCGAGCAGATAAAAGTGGAGTTAGCGGACCGTAAAAAAACACTGCTTGAGCACAATAAACTGCTGGAAGAGCAGCGGATCACTCAGCGAACGCAGTTTGATATAGAGATGATGAACGAGTTGGGCTATTGCTCGGGTATCGAAAACTACTCGCGTTATTTGAGTGGCCGCGCAGAAGGAGAACCACCACCGACCTTGTTTGATTATTTACCCGCCGATGGACTGTTGATCATCGACGAGTCGCACGTCACGGTGTCGCAAATTGGTGCTATGTACAAGGGCGATCGCTCGCGTAAAGAGACCTTGGTGGACTATGGATTTCGGCTGCCTTCAGCGTTGGATAACCGACCGCTAAAATTTGATGAGTTCGAGGCACTGGCACCACAAACCGTGTATGTCTCTGCCACGCCGGGTAACTATGAAGCTGAAAAATCGGGCTCGGATATCATTGATCAAGTCGTGCGTCCAACGGGGCTTATCGACCCTGAAATAGAAGTACGTCCGGTGGCCACCCAAGTTGATGATTTGCTCTCCGAAGTACGCGCCCGTCGTGAGCGAGACGAGCGCGTACTCGTCACGACTCTGACTAAGCGCATGGCTGAAGACTTAACCGAATATATGCAAGAACATGACGTCCGCGTGCGGTATCTGCACTCCGATATTGATACGGTGGAGCGTATGGAAATCATTCGAGACTTGCGCCTCGGTGAGTTTGATGTGTTAGTTGGGATCAACTTGCTGCGAGAAGGGTTAGATATGCCCGAAGTGTCATTGGTGGCGATTTTGGACGCGGATAAAGAAGGCTTTTTACGCTCTGAACGTTCATTGATTCAAACCATTGGCCGCGCAGCACGTAACCTTCACGGCAAAGCGATTTTGTATGGCGATTCGATGACCAAATCGATGAAACGCGCGATTGATGAAACGGAGCGACGCCGGGCTAAGCAAATTGCGCATAATGAGGCGCATGGCATTACGCCTCAGAAACTGAACAAGAAAGTGATGGACGTGATGGAGATAGGTACGGGTAAACGGAGTAAACCTGCGAAACCAGCAGCCAAATCGCTGCGTGCCGTTGCCGAGCCTGATGCGGATTATGCGTTGAAGTCACCACAACAAATTGATGCTGAAATCAAAAAATTGGAAAGTCAGATGTTTGAGGCCGCGCAGAACCTTGAGTTTGAAACCGCGGCACAATTGCGAGATCAGTTACAAGCACTGCGTGAGCAGTTTATTGTTAATAGTTAATGGGGTGAACAATCACCGCTTGAAAGTAAAAAAAAAGCCAACCTAAACGACAGGTTGGCTACAGTGTTTCAGTGAGTGAAAACTCACAAACAACGTCAGTTGGCTAGGTGACCCCTGAGGGTCACTGGAATAGATGCATTTGGCGTGCCAAAAATAAAAGATAGCCATTACATCGACAAAACGTGTGGTTTTAACGGACTCGTCCCGCTACAATGGTTGCAAAATTGCATAATGCAACGCATTTCGCATACGCTCGTGCAACTGAGTGAGTTAACGCTACACGCCGCGATGCGATTCTTGGAGGATACATGCCAGCACTATCACCCAGTAAACGAATATTGATGGTGGAAGATACAGCGTCGGTGGCGGCGTTATATAAATCCTACCTTAACCCCTTAGATGTGGATGTCACCATTGTAGGGACGGGGCAGGATGCGATGGCTTTTTTCGAGCAAGAAGGCGACCAGTTAGCACTGATGATTTTAGATTTACGCCTGCCAGATATGTCGGGCATCGATGTGCTTGCCAAAGTGCGTGCGGTCGCGCCCGATTTACCCGTGATTATCATGACCGCTCACGGTTCGATTGATGCCGCTGTCGATGCGATGCGTCATGGTGCCAATGACTTTTTGATCAAGCCTTGTGAAGCCGATCAGTTGCGTGTCACGGTCAACAAGTCGCTCAAACCCAAGCCGAGTCATCCGGGGAAAGCGACTAAACAGGAAAGTGAATACCACGGGTTCATTGGCCGTAGCTTGCCGATGCAGGCGGTCTACCGTGTGATCGAATCGGCCGCACCCAGTAAAGCCACGGTGTTTATTACCGGTGAAAGCGGGACCGGTAAAGAGGTGTGCGCAGAAGCGATTCATGCTGCCAGTACACGAAGTAACAAGCCGATTATTGCACTAAATTGCGCGGCGATTCCGAAAGATTTGATTGAAAGTGAGTTATTTGGCCATGTGAAAGGAGCCTTTACGGGCGCTGCGTCCGAGCGTGAAGGGGCTGCAGAAATGGCCAATGGTGGCACCTTGTTTTTGGATGAAATTTGCGAAATGGATATGGATTTGCAATCCAAACTGCTACGTTTCATTCAAACGGGGAGTTTTCAAAAGGTTGGCTCTTCGCAAGTGAAGTCAGTGGATGTTCGATTTGTCTGTGCCACCAACCGCGATCCCTGGCTCCAAGTACAGCAGGGGAAATTCCGGGAAGATCTCTACTACCGCTTGCACGTCATTCCACTCGAGTTGCCACCTTTAAGAGAGCGTGGAGACGACGTCATCGCCATTGCCAATGCGTTGCTTGCTTTGTTTTCCGCGGAAGAAGGCAAAGATTTTTGTCGTTTTAGTGACGAAGTGACCACGCAACTCCTTCGCTACGATTGGCCAGGCAATGTTCGGCAGCTGCAAAACGTGATTCGTAACATTGTGGTGTTGCATAACGGCGAAGAAGTCAGCAAAGAAATGCTACCATCGCCAGTCGCTCGCGTTTCTGGTGTTGAAATTGCATCTACAGGGGATAACACGCGATCGGAAACGGCGAACAGCGCACTAGCGACGCACGAGCCCGTCAAACCAGCATCACCAGTGGTGATGAAAGCCGATATAGAACCACTATGGAAAACGGAAAAACGGGCGATTGAAGTCGCGATCGATGTGTGTAATGGCAATATCCCGCAAGCAGCGGGGTTACTTGAAGTTAGCCCTTCAACCTTGTATCGAAAGCTACAAGCTTGGCAAAAATCTGCGGCGCATGAATGATAGGAATGGATGTATGGCCACCACAGTAAATACTGACACATTACGTCGACTGAAATCAGAAGTAGGCGAGGATACGGTGACGGCTTTGCTCACTGTTTTTAGCGATGAGCTATCGCAATACCATTCTCAATTGTCTGGTTCTCCGTCGATCGAGCAAGTGCGTGAGATCAGCCATGCGATAAAAAGCAGTGCAGCCAGTTTTGGTGCGGATGATCTGGCCGAGATGGCGCGTGAGTGTGAATCACGGGTCAAGCAAGGCCAACAAGAGTGGATGACACACCATTTAGATGAGCTAACCGAAATGCTACGAGGAACGGCTTCTACCTACCGAGAAATGGCCGTCGAGCAGAGTTTCATCAATAGCTTGACGTAGTTTATCCCTGTCATGACGCCAATGATGATTTGAAGAGGCCAAGCTGGCCTCTTTTTGTTGGTAACGCGTGGCGAGCTGCGGCGCGTGTTGTTCTCCGATCACAACATCGATTTCTTTCCCGCCCATCGTGCGCTCGCACCAGGAAAGCATCGTCGCTAAAGGCATCTCGCCCGCTGGCCCGATTTCCTTGCCGAGGTTCCTAATAAACACCAGCTTGGCCTGAGCATGTTTTAACGCACGGCCGAGTTCAGGGACCAATAGTGGCGGCATCACACTGGTCAAAAAGCTGCCAGGGCCGAGTAAAATCAAGTCAGCGTGCTCGATAGCCTCAATCGCTTCGCGGGTCGCGGGGACGGTTGGGGACAAAAAGAGACGCGTCGGTGGCGCGCTTAGCTCATCAATGTGTGTTTCCCCCGACACTGTTTCGCCCTCTGGCGTTAACGCGGCAAGCTCAGAAGGGTGCTCAGACATCGGCAGTAAATTGGGGCGGATATCTAGCAGATCGCGAATAAGTTGGATGGCTTCCAGCGGACGGACTGAGAGGTTATCCAGCGCCGTCAGGATCAGGTTACCTAAATTATGCCCGTTCAGCTCACCTTTCCCTTTGAAGCGATATTCAAACAGCATGGAGCCGACCGAGGGCTCGGTAATTAGTTGGTTGAGGCAGTTACGAATGTCGCCCCAGGCTATCCCTCCTTGGCATGCGCGAATACGACCCGTTGACCCGCCGTTATCGGTTGTGGTGACAATGCCTGTTACCTGCTCGCCATAGTCCCCCAATGCCGATAAGACGCGTCCCAGACCATGTCCGCCCCCAATCGCGACGATACGTTGTGAATGCTGATCTGAAACTTGTTGGGTCATTGCTTGGTTTCCTGAGAAAAAATCAATGCGCCTAGTTTACCTGAAGCTCGAGCGACAAGGTATTGACCGCAGCAGTAAAGTGTGAACAAGTTAGGAAAGTAGGATGAAGGGTGAAAGCAAAAAAAGAGGTAACGCGTCGCGTTACCTCGCCCAATCAAGCAAATGAATAATTAGGGCAAATAGCAAGGCAGCAATAAAAACGGTTTAATGGGGATCTTGCATCATACTCAACAGATAATCCCGTGTGGCGACACAGGAGCTGTTCGCCATTAACTGTTGTTTTTCCCCGGTGGGGAGCGGCAGCAGCTCTAACCAGCGCTGGCATAACCACGCCAAATTGGAGAACTCGGTCTCTCGGTGCATTTGTTGTAGTTCAGGATAGCGCTCAAACATCGACTGTAAGCGCTCCACGAGAGGCTCGCTTTGTTTGTCGACGTGGCAATCAGGCCACCGAGGCAACGCGTTTACCGAGGCAAACAAGATGTGGTTGTGCTGCTGGTTAAACGCATGAATCGCAAAGCGTGCGGTTCCCCGTGCCGTGATCACTAAGCAGCCATCTTCTTGGCTTCGGGTATAGTCCTCAATTTCAATAAAGGTACCAATATCCACGTGAGAGCGCTGAGCTTGTGTTTCCGCCATACACACCCCGATAGGCAGTCCATGCTTTAACGCGAATACGAGTGTGTCTAAAGAGTCGCCTGTTGGAATGCGGAGAGGCATCCGCCCCCCTGGCAAGATGTGACGATCATTAAACAAAATTGGTGTGGATTGTCCCATGTGACACCCCCTGACAAGCAATGGCGTTGGTCTAGTAATTTAGATATTGCAAAAGGGGTGCCTACTTTTTGAAACGCCCTTATACCAGCGGTTCGGCATGGTGACGCCGCAGTTACGTAGCGTTTGAGAGAGAAAAGTCGCAATTTGCAATGCAAATCCGCTCGCGATACCGCATTACGCAAACGCTAACTTGCCCGCGTTGTGGCGGCTTGTGAGTAGGGGGCTGCTCTGACTCGTCGTCAGCATCGCGGTATAAAGACAAAAAAATAGCCTCGACGTGGAGGCTATTAAAGGGGTGTTTTAACATCAACACCGCGTTAGCGGTTAACCTGTGGTTTTTTTCCTTTATTTGGGTTGTAACCATGGCGAACGCGAGCGCATAAAGGGCGCGAGGTTGAGCTTTGTGGTCTCATAGTCTTGCTTTTTACTCTCTTGTCGGAAGAAAAATCAGGTTGATGATCGGGAACAACTCATCAACAACATAATGATGGGGGATATGGCGTCGAATAACAACATTGTTTGCTTAAAAAAGCATCAATATTGGTATTTCGTCTAAACAGCCGCTTATTATCAGCAAATGTTATTAAACTAAAGCAAGAGCGGGCCGATATACGCTCTGGTCCCGGGCTGCGACGTCAAGGTGCTGTAGGGGCGATACTGTCTGGTATGCCTTTTCGGCCATATTTTGCTTTATTGACGATGAAGGTGTAGCGTAAAAATTGCACAAGCGGTTTGTACTGGCGCAACAGCCGATCACACTCGGTCGGTGTTGTGCGAGTGACTGTGCCAAATACTGATGAGTTCAGGAGGACACAATGAAACACAAGCGCTATAGCAACAAGAAAATGAAAGAAATGCTCAACGAGGTCATGCCAGAAATGGAAAAAGCACGCGAGGACAACCGTGCTCTGCACGATGAAGCCAATGATCGCTCATCCGATAGTGGCCCCGTTTTTAGTCCCGACGATGCTAAAAAATAGTGGTTTACAGGACAAAGCCAGCCTCGAAGCTGGCTTTGTTGCGACATGATCACCGCTCGAGCCTACCGTAGCAGCCGTTTCTACCTTCTCCCTCCATTTTATATCCTCGCTCGACCCTCGTGCCTATTCGCGATGAGCGTTTGCACTGACAAGCACCATTACCGCTGATCCAAGCCAGATTTTGTGACCGTGATAGCTGTCTGACATCACGTGCATGTGTTTCTGTTGAGTTTTTCCGACAAATAACGTTTAGTAACGGCTTTACAATTAAGTAACATTTGACGCATATTGGCAGTCAAAGTCACTGAGATTGCGAAGATAGAAAGAGGCTTGTGTGTTCTTTTGACTGCAAGCTAGTTCAGCATTAGTGCCAATGCCCCCAGATTCAGTATAAATAGCAATTTGTTCCGTATTTTGTTTCTTGTGGTGAATAAAGCGCTAACGCGGCCTCGTCTTACCAGCTTAAAATTCCTTTATGTGACTTTTGAGTAGTGAAAGATGAGTTTTTAATCTCATTCTATGGCAAAATACTTCAGATTTATGGCAAAACACAGCGTTGCTTGGTAATGTTTTGCCTCTAATCGCGCAGTGAGGCGTAGCACAGCTTTTTAGATTGTGCAAAACGGATTCTCCCGCCAAGCGGCGTCGATTGTCATGGATGCAATAGCGATTGTTATGGAGTTACACGATGAAGCTAAACACGATCACCCGAACCCTCTTTATGGGCGCTGGCCTTTCTCTGGCGCTAGCAGGATGCAGCGAACCAGAGCAAAAACAGACCTCTCAATCTAACCCTGAAACCAAACAACAAGCCGAGTCCGCGACAGGCGAACCGCAACTGGCGGCAGAGCAAGAACTCGTGCGTGGCAACGGTGCCGAAGTGGCGTCGTTAGATCCGCATAAAACCCAAGGTGTGCCAGAATCGCACGTTATTCGTGACCTGTTAGAAGGCCTGGTTAACCAAGATGCAGATGGCAATGTCATTCCAGGCGTCGCTTTACGCTGGGAAAACAAAGATAACAAGGTGTTTACCTTTTATCTGCGGGAAGACGCCAAATGGTCTAACGGTGATCCTGTGACCGCGCAAGATTTTGAATACAGCTTTAAGCGTGTGGCTGATCCAATGACCGCATCACCGTATTCTTGGTATCTTGGCTACACCCACATGGAAAATGCCAAAGCCATCATTAAGGGGGAGAAAGACAAAGACACATTGGGCGTTGAAGCGCTAGATGATCATACCCTTCAGGTGACGTTAGATACCGCCGTGCCTTACCTGGTTAAAATGATGGGCCACACCACCATGAAGCCGGTGCATAAAGAAACGGTAGAAGAATATGGCGATCAGTGGACCAAGCCTGAAAACTTCGTCGGTAATGGTGCGTATGTGGTCGACGAATGGGTGATTAACGAGCGTCTTGTATTAACACGCAACGACCAATATTGGGATAATGAAAACACCACGCTCGATAAAGTGACCTATTTGCCGATTGAAAACCAAGTATCGGAAATGAACCGTTACTTGGCCGGTGAGATTGATATGACTAATGAGATCCCCAACGAGCATTTCCGTCGTCTTAAAAAGGAACATCCTGAGGATCTTTCAATCGTCGGCAACCTGTGTAGCTATTACTACATCTTCAATACCAAGCGTGAACCTTTTAATGACGTGCGTGTACGTAAGGCGCTGTCTTACGCGATTGACCGTAACGTGATCACTGATGCCTTGCTGGGTCAGGGACAAAAGCCGGCGTACTTCTTGACGCCTGAAATCACTGCTGGATTTGATCCTGAGCTGCCTGCGTACGCGAAGATGAGCCAAGAAGAGCGTGACGCGGAAGCGAAGCGTCTGCTCAAAGAAGCTGGATTCGGTGAAAATAATCCGCTTGATTTCTCACTGCTGTATAACACCAGTGAAAACCACAAAAAGCTGGCCGTCGCCATTGGTCAAATGTGGAAAGACAAGCTGGGTGTGGATGTTGCACTCAATAACCAAGAGTGGAAAACCTACCTCAACACCAAAGATGAGGGGAACTTTGATGTGGCGCGTGCCGGTTGGTGTGGCGATTACAACGAAGCCTCTACTTTCCTTAGCTTGATGCGTAGCTCTAACTCGTCAGGTGGTGTGCACTATGATAGCCAAGCCTACGATGCGATCATGGAAAACGCCATGACCACCACAGACGACGCCAAACGCACACAACTGTACTTGGATGCAGAAGCCCAAATGGCAAAAGACATGCCGATTGCGCCTATTTACCAATATGTAAAAGCGCGTCTGCTTAGTCCACAAGTCGGTGGCTTCCCTGCCAATAACGCTGAAGAAAAGATCTACTCAAAAGATCTTTACATCAAGGCGGAGTAACGCCTGATTCACAGCTGATAAGGGAGCATGCAACATGCAGCTCCCTTGGCTGGTTGTCGCTATTTAGGTATCGCCTAGGTAGCGGACGCTGTGAGGCTCAAAACGAAACGGTACAGTTATGTTGAAATTTATCGCCAAGCGCCTTTTGGAAGCTATTCCAACCTTGTTGGTCTTAATTACTATCTCTTTTTTCTTGATGCGGTTTGCACCAGGCAACCCTTTTTCAAGCGAACGTCCATTGCCCCCTGCCGTAATGGAAAACATTAATGCCAAATACGGCCTCGATAAGCCGGTGTTTGAGCAGTACACCACCTATTTGGGGAATATCCTAAAAGGCGATTTTGGTCCCTCATTCAAGTATGTGGACTACTCGGTGAACGAGTTGATCGCGGGCTCGCTCCCCGTGTCAGCGCAGATTGGTGCTGTCGCATTTATTTTTACCCTCTTATTCGGCGTGAGCATTGGCACCATTGCCGCGCTTAAGCAGAACACCTGGATTGATTACACCATTATGTCCACGGCCATGTTGGGCGTAGTGATGCCATCCTTTGTGCTCGCGCCCGTGCTGATTTATATCTTCGCCATTAATCTTGGTTGGCTCCCTGCGGGTGGCTGGCAAGGCGGGGGCTGGCAATTTATGGTGTTGCCGATGATTGGCATGTCCTTGCTGTACGTGGCCACATTTGCGCGTGTCACTCGTGGCAGCATGATTGAAACCCTAAACAGTAACTTTATCCGCACCGCGCGTGCCAAAGGGCTCAGTTACCCTAAAATTATTGTTAAACATGCGCTCAAGCCTGCGATGCTACCGGTTGTCTCCTACATGGGGCCCGCGTTTGTGGGCATTATTACTGGGTCGGTGGTAATTGAAACCATTTTCGGCTTGCCGGGTATCGGTAAGCTATTTGTGAACGCCGCGTTTAACCGTGATTATTCATTAGTGCTTGGCTGTACCATTTTGATCGGTACACTGACCATTCTTTTCAACGCGATCGTCGATATCCTGCTTGCGTATATCGATCCTAAGATTCGTTACTAGGGGTGACATGATGCTGACGAAAAAAGAAAACATTGACGCCCTCGAAAGCTTTGCTGAAGAAGTCGATGTCAAGGGGCGTAGCCTTTGGCAGGATGCAGCGATTCGTTTTAAGCGTAACCGTGCTGCGATGGCGAGCTTGGTGATTCTTGTATTGATTGGTTTGAGCGTGATCCTTGGCCCCTACATCAGTGCTTATGCCTATGACGCGACCGATTGGTATGCGATTCATGCCGCGCCTTCATTGGGCTTAGAGGGCCATTGGTTTGGTACCGATGCGTTAGGCCGAGATCTCTTTACTCGCACCATGATGGGCGGGCGTATATCGATCATGGTTGGTGTCATGGGGGCCTTTGTCGCCGTCCTGATTGGTACCTTATACGGGGCAACCTCTGGCTTTATTGGCGGCCGCACCGATGCGGTGATGATGCGTCTGGTGGAGATCCTCCAGTCGATTCCGTTTATGTTCTTTGTGATTGTACTGGTCACCTTCTTTGGCCGTAATATCGTGCTGATCTTCGTGGCCATTGGCTGTATTGCCTGGTTAGATATGGCACGTATTGTGCGCGGTCAAACCCTGAGCTTGCGGAGTAAAGAGTTTGTCGAAGCCGCTCACGTGTCAGGGGTCAGTACCCGTCATATCATTACTCGCCATATCGTGCCAAACGTACTCGGGATTGTTGCGGTTTACTCGACTTTATTGGTGCCGAACATGATCTTGTTTGAATCTTTCTTGAGTTTCTTGGGGTTAGGTGTGCAAGAGCCAATGACCAGTTGGGGCGCCTTACTACAAGAAGGCTCGCAAACGATGGAAATTGCGATTTGGCAGCTGCTGTTCCCTGCCGCCTTTATGGTGATGACATTGTTCTGTTTTAACTATGTCGGCGATGGGCTTCGTGATGCCTTGGATCCAAAAGACAGATAAGCGACGTTTTTTGCCATCGTAAAAAACGCAATAATATGAAAAGCGCAGGTTTATTTCCTGCGCTTTTTTGTTACTGTTAAATGCGTGTTTCAAGGATGAGAATCGATAGCAATGTTGGCTGTCGATAGAGTGACAAAGGAGCTGTCATGCGATCCCTCTCAATTCAATGGAAGGTCACCCTCGTGGCCAGTTTGTGCGTTGCTGTGACCGCGGTAACCTTATTAACCTTCTCGACTTACGTAAATAACCAATTTCAGCAAACGGTCGGTCAAGCGAGCACTCAAACGCTGCGCAGTGCTGCTCAACGTCTTGCGACCAGTCAAGCCCACGTTCAAGCGACCCATGTTCAGCGTTCTTTAGATGAAGCGGTGTACCGCGCGCAAATGCTGGCGCAAAGTGTGGTGTACCTACAGTATAACGCTGAGCAAAACTTTACCGACAGTGGTGAACTTCGCGGTTCAATCAATGAGCTGGTGCGGCGCTCCGTGGAGAACTTTGATACGGTGCAAGCTGCGTTCGTGGTGTTTAAGCCCAATGCGCTCGATCAAGAAGATGACTTTTATCAGCTCGATACAGAACGGGGCGCCAATGCTGCAGGGCGCTTTGCCAGCCGCTGGCAAAAGCGGGACGGCGAGCTGCAAGGTACCGTGCTCAGTGAGAAACAAATTAACAACGGCGATAAAAATGACAACGGGCAAGCAGCGAATCATTGGTACCAATGCCCATTGAGCCAAGGCGCCGCTTGTGTATCTGCACCCAAACAAGCGGGCAGCAGTATGAGTGTCACCATTTCCTCACCGCTGATGCGTGATGGACAAGTACTGGGGGTGCTAGGCATTGATATTGCGCTTGGCGGCTTACAGTCAGTGATCTCAGAGGCGGATAAAGCCCTATTTGACGGTGCTGGCAATGTCAGTGTACTAAGCCAAGGTGGGCGAGTAGTCGCGTCGGATAACTCGCAAGCAACGGGAGGGAAGGTCGATGATTTGCCGTCGGCGCCCGGTAACATGGGTGGGTGGCTGACCGAAGGTCAACCACAGACCGTGTGGCAAAAAAGCCAGTTGATGACCTATGTGCCGATTGCTTTGCCAGGCACCACGTGGGGAGCCCTTATCACCTTGCCGGAAGATGTCTTACTCTTTGAGGCAAACCAATTAAGCCAACAAATTACCGCGCAACGCAGTCAAGCCGCGTGGACAGAACGTAGCTTAGGGGTTGTGGCAACCCTGCTTGCCTTGGTGATCGCCGGATTCGCGGCGCGCCAAATCGTTAAACCCCTGAAGCTACTGGCAGAACGTTTGGCAGAGATTGCCGACGGCGATGGCGATCTCACGCAACGTATCCAGCTTAAAAATCGTGATGAAATCGGGGTACTGGCGGGGCGCTTTAACCGCTTCCTCGATAAGCTGCAGCCTATTATGGCGAATGTGATTAATAGCGTTGAAGAAGCGGAACATACGGCCAAAGAAGCTGCCCGTGTGGCCGCGCAAACTCGAGATGGTAGCCGTGAACAAGTATCAAGCTTGGATGCAGTGGCGACGGCGTCAGAAGAGATGACGCAAACCGCCTCCCAGGTTGCCAGCCATACTGAGTCAGCGCTGACTGCAGCCAACACGGTCAACACCGCCACAGAGAGCGGTGAAAAAATCGTGACTGGTTCATCGCAAGCCATGGCGCGTTTGGTGGAGACGCTGAATGGGGCGACCCATGATGCGCAAGCCTTACAAAAGAGTAGTCAGGACATTACTGAAATCTTAACCGTGATTGATACCATGTCTGAGCAAACTAATTTGCTGGCGTTAAATGCGGCGATAGAAGCGGCGCGTGCGGGTGAGCAAGGGCGCGGGTTTGCGGTAGTCGCTGACGAAGTGCGTGAACTGTCACAGCGTACTAACCAGTCAATCACCCAGATCCGTACCGTGATTGATTCGTTGCAGTCCGGCGCACAATCAGTGGTAGCGGCGATTCATGATGGAAATCAGTTAGCGGATGATACCGCTGAAAAGGTGCAAGAAACCGTCACCAGCTTGGACCAAATTCGTACTGCGATGCAGGATATGATGGGGCTTAACAGTGAAATTAGCGCGGCGGCGGAACAACAAAGCGCGGTGTCAGGCGACGTGACGCAAAACGTGACCCATATTCGTGAGCGCAGTGATGAACTCTTATCGCATGCCGAATCGGCGGCGAGTATTGCCAGTCAACTGGAAGCGCTGGCTGGCCGTCAGCGTGCGCTAACGGCCCAGTTTAAAGTCTAACCTTGGTGAGCCGCGGTTACTCTGGCGCTTCCTCTAGAGGATACCAGTAGCCGCGGTTTACCCACAGCGTGAGCACCGGCCAAAACAGACTATTGTCAGCGGCTTTACCGAGCGTTTCCCAATCGATAAAACGTTGATTGCACAGCTTAGGGGTTAGTGACTCACAGCCTTCCGGTAAGTCAAAGCTCTCACCGAGCATAAAAACCATCTCTGGCTGATCGGCGTGATAGAACGCACGCAAGCCACTGAGTTTTTCTAAGCAAAGTCCATCTTGCATGGCGGCTTTGAGACTGTCTGGTTGCCACTGAGGATCGGGGCTCAGCAAATCGAGTTCATGCCGAGCTTGAGAGAGAAACTCGCCAATCCAGCGCTTTTTACGGGTCTCGTCGTGCATTAATGCCATCATCATTTCGTCCATCTGGGCGAGATGCTGTGGATCCAATGCCGCAGGCGCGTCTGGTTGGGCTGACATGGCAGGCCAATGGAAATGATTATCGCCGGCTTCGTCAACAATCACTTGGTCGGCATAACTGCTCAGTAGCTCGCGGGCTTTTGGTGAGCGATAGCCAATTGAGTAGCTGAGTGAAGGCTCAAGGGTATCGCCTTCGTGTGGAAAGCCTGGCGGGATATAAAGAATATCGCCTGGCTCTAGCACCACATCGATGATGGCATCAAAGCCGGTGATCTGCTTGAGCCCGGTGTCTAAGTTGGCTTCTTGGTAATCACCTTTTGGCCCAACGCGCCAACGGCGGCGGCCTTGGCCTTGCACGATAAACACATCATACTGGTCAATGTGTGGCCCGACGCCGCCCTGAGGCTGGGAATAACACACCATCACATCATCAAATAGCCACTGCGGTAGCGAGGTAAATGCATCAGCCAGTTCACGGACGCCTGGGTGCCAATGGTTAGCGGCTTGTACCACCAGTTGCGCATGGGTCTCTGGGAAATCATCGAAGTGCTCGAAAGGGCCGTTTGCGACTTGCCACTTGCCATCGGCTTGAGTCACCAGGCGCGAGTCAATGTCCTCTTCCATCGCGAGTCCTGCGACTTCTTCAGGCTCAATGGGGTCGTTAAAATCGACTAACCCTTGGCGGATAACGGTTGGGCTTTGATGCCAATGTGCGGCCATAAATTCGGCGAGCGAGAACTGAAACTGATACATAACGACTTAGTTTACGAAATTTGCGGCAGTATAACGTGACGAGCAGGGTGGTGCGAGTGGGATAAAAAACGGCCTCCAATATGGAGGCCGCGAGTATTGGAAGTATTGTGCTTATAGTTTGTCCGTGAGCTTGACCGCATCGCCAATATAATTGGCGGGTGTCATTTGCTTGAGGCGCGCTTTCTCGTGCTCAGGCAAATCAAGACTATCAACAAAGGTACGCATTCCTTCGCCATCAACCCGTTTGCCACGTGTCAGCTCTTTGAGCTTCTCGTAGGGCTTTTCTATCCCATACCGACGCATCACGGTTTGAATAGGCTCGGCAAGGACTTCCCAGTTTTGATCCAATTCCGCTTCGAGTGCGGCTTGGTTCACTTCCAGCTTGCTGATCCCTTTCAGAGTCGACGCATAAGCAATTAGGGTGTAGCCCACACCCACACCGAGGTTACGTAATACGGTGGAGTCAGTCAGATCACGCTGCCAACGAGAAATCGGCAACTTTTGCCCTAGGTGAGAGAAAATGGCATTGGCTAGGCCGAGGTTACCTTCCGAGTTTTCAAAGTCAATCGGGTTCACTTTATGTGGCATGGTCGATGAACCAATTTCGCCCGCAACGGTTTTTTGCTTAAAGTGACCCAGTGCAATATAGCCCCAGATATCACGGTCAAAATCGATCAAAATGGTGTTAAAACGCGACACGGCATCAAAAAGCTCGGCAATATAGTCATGCGGCTCAATTTGGGTGGTGTACGGGTTCCAGTCAATACCTAATGAGATCACAAAGGCTTCGCTGTAGGCATGCCAATCGATCTCAGGATAGGCC
This sequence comes from Salinivibrio sp. HTSP, assembly GCF_003390965.1. Taxonomy (NCBI): domain Bacteria; kingdom Pseudomonadati; phylum Pseudomonadota; class Gammaproteobacteria; order Vibrionales; family Vibrionaceae; genus Salinivibrio; species Salinivibrio sp. HTSP. The sequence goes on along the minus strand of NZ_PXUD01000047.1, from coordinate 23,369 downwards.
GACAAGTGCGCATTGTAGTTACCCACAGCGCCGTTGATTTTACCCAGGATCTCACTGCTTTTAACCTGCTTGATTTGGCGCGCCATGCGGTACGCCACGTTTGCCATCTCTTTACCCATGGTCGATGGAGACGCAGGCTGACCATGGGTGCGTGAAAGCATGGGCACATCGCGGAACTGCTGAGACAGGTCTTTGACGGCGTCCGCCAGACGTTGCATTTCTGGCACGATCACGGTGTCACGTGCTTCTTTGAGCATCAATGCATGCGACAGGTTATTAATGTCTTCAGAGGTGCAGGCAAAGTGAATGAACTCGCTCACGGCATGAAGTTCTGCGTTATCGGCAATCTTTTCTTTTAGAAAATACTCAACCGCTTTGACATCATGATTGGTGGTGCGCTCAATCTCTTTGATACGCGCGGCATCTTGTTCGTCAAACTCAGCAGCAATGCGGTCGAGTTGGGCATTGGCGTCATCGCTAAAAACGGGCACTTCAGCAATGCTGTCTGTGGCTGCCAGTTTTTGCAGCCAACGGATTTCTACGATGGTGCGGTATTTAAGCAATCCAAATTCACTAAAAATCGATCGCAACGCAATCGTTTTCGTACCGTATCGGCCATCGACCGGTGAAACAGCAGTCAGCGCTGACAGTTCCATTTTTTGTCTCCTGAGTTCAATCTGATTAGCTTCGGGCTAGAATGAGTTTGGCCTGCTCAACCATTTGTTTGCGACCAAAGATAAGATGCCGGCGTTTGCCGCCTACTTGACGCCATAGGACAGCACTGCGGATACCGGAAAGCAAGATGGCACGCACGCGATGTTGCACGCCAGTTTGCTGTAAATGTTGTGGATCACCAGATACTTGAATGCGCGGCCCAAGTGGGCTGATCACGTCGAGATAAATGCTGGCAAGGTTGCTGATCATTTGCTCATCGAGCAAATCAAAATGGCTCACTTGGCGCTCGATCGTTTCAATGCGATCGCCCAGTTGTGCCATGGCATCACGGCGGCTGGACAGCTTGCGCTCCAACGCCAACAAATTAATCAGGTAGCGCATGGTTTCGCTACCATTGCGGCTATTATCGAGTTGGCCAATGAGGGTCTCTAAACCAAGGTGAAGGCCTGATTCACCGCCACCGGTGACATTCCCTACTTCTCCACGAAATACGTCTAGGGTAGAAGAGGGATTGGTGATGATAATGCTGCTCAGGCTCGTATTTAATGCGTCTTGGTCACAATACCCATTGCGAGATACGTCCTGCACCAATTTTGCTGCCTGACAAATGCTGGCAAACGCCAGGGTGCGATCATAAATCGTCTCTGCCACTGATCACGGCTCCTTAAATACGTTGCTCGATAATGCCACCGCCTAGGCACACATCGCCATCGTAAAAGACAGCGGATTGCCCCGGAGTTACCGCAATTTGCGGCTCGTCGAAGATAACTTTCACTGTATCATCATCAACGGGCGTGATAGTACACGATATATCGTGTTGACGGTATCGGGTTTTTACCGTGCAATGGCGGGTCTCAGTCACAATCTCGCGATCGACCCAGTGTAATTGCGCTGCGATGAGTCCTTCTGAATAGAGTCGAGGATGATCATGGCCTTGACCGACGAGCAATACATTACGCGCAACGTCCTTCTCGACCACATACCAAGGCGCTTCGCTACCGTTGCCACCTTTAAGACCGCCAATGCCTAAGCCTTTGCGCTGACCCAAAGTGTGGTACATCAACCCTTGGTGTTCACCAATCACGTCGCCCTCAGTGGTTTCGATAGGGCCGGGCTGTGCGGGTAAATACTGTGATAAAAAGTCAGTGAACTTACGCTCGCCGATAAAGCAAATGCCGGTTGAATCTTTTTTCTTCGCCGTCACCAAACCTTGCTCTTCCGCGATTTGGCGTACCTGCGGTTTTTCTAAATCGCCCACAGGGAACAGGCTGCGTGCCACTTGATCATGGCTAAGCGTGTACAAGAAATAGCTTTGATCTTTGTTATTGTCTAAGCCGCGCAGCATTTGCGCTTTTTCGCCGCTTTCAGGGAAGGTGCGACGGACATAATGTCCCATGGCAATATAATCGGCATCCAGCACTTCGTCGGCAAACTCGAGAAACGCCTTAAATTTGATTTCTTTATTGCAGAGAATATCAGGGTTGGGCGTGCGACCCGCTTTGTATTCGGTCAAAAAGTGCTCGAAGACGTTGTCCCAGTACTCAGCGGCAAAGTTAATGGTGTGTAGCTCGATGCCAAGCTTATCACACACATCTTGCGCATCGGCCAAGTCTTCTGCAGCAGAGCAATACTCCTCGTTGTCATCCTCTTCCCAGTTTTTCATAAACAGGCCTTCTACCTGATAACCCTGTTGTTTCAACAAGTAGGCAGAAACGGAGGAATCAACACCGCCGGACATTCCGACAATCACTTTTTTGCTGCTGTTATCTGACATGGTGATCACAAATGCTGCTATCAATAAACGGACGCTGAGTTTAACAGAATCAAATCGCCGGATACAGATGTGATAGGGCTCACACGTTAACCGTTATCCAAAGTGAGTAGATGGGTGGGGAGGTGGTCGCGTGGCCTGTGACCGAGGCGGCATATGTTAATACTATTAGTAGCAATGAGGGTTAATACTTGGGATTGGATGCCGCGCAAAGACTTGTGAACCCCTTAGGTTTATCGACCGATTCCCGCACGCAGACACGCCGTATACCCATCCCTGGGGGCTCCGCCGCGCCATCCTTGGCGCGGAGGGTCTGTGTGCGCAAATCGATCGATGGTGTGTTCAGGTACTCCTAGTACTCATTGCGTTTCTTCGACGGTGCGCGCTTGGACGAGCGAGTGCGTCGGCGTGGTGCTTTCCCTTTTGGTCCTTTGGGTTTAGGGGTGAACTGCTCGAAGCCTTTCGGGGGCGCAACCTCACGCCACTGGCCCGGTTGCAAATCATCCAGCTGCCATGGGCCGAGTTGGGCGCGAATCAAGCGCAATGTCGGGTGGCCGATGTGCGCGGTCATCCGGCGTACTTGCCGATTTCGCCCCTCTTGTAGCACCACCTCTAACCAAGTGGTGGGAGTGTTAGCGCGATAACGCACCGGAGGGTGACGTTCCCATACGATGGGCGGGGCGATCTTGGCGACATCGGCGGGCAGCGTCAGACCATCTTTCAGTTCGACACCGTCACAGAGCGCCTGAATCGCCTCATCGCTGGGCTCGCCTTCGACTTGTACCCAATAGGTTTTAGGAGACTTGGATGAAGGTTGGGTGAGTCTGGCTTGCAAGGCACCATTATTGGTGAGCACCAGTAAGCCCTCGCTGTCTTTGTCGAGCCGACCGGCCGGGTACACGTCTTTCACCGAGACAATGTCGGCCAATGTACTGTCACCGGGCTCGCCACTAAACTGGGTCAACATGTTATAAGGTTTGTTAACAAGTATCACTTTGGTGGCGACGGTGGCCGCTCGGGGGGCCTTTCCACCTTTGGCCGATGGAGCTTGGGTGTTTGAAACAGCCTTTGACGCTGGCTGGAGGCGGGCTTTATATGGCATGAGGGCTGTCAAATAGATTAAACGGCAAATGAGACTTCCGTATTATACACGTAATAATCTGTTTGGCGTGTTGTATGAATTCGAGTATCCTCAACTCGCATCTTACACAAAGATAACAAATGGACGCTAGGAGATTAAAATGGAAAGTAAAGTAGTTGTACCGGCGGAAGGTCAGAAGATCACACTCGACGGCACAAAACTGGTAGTCCCTAACCACCCTGTGATCCCTTACATTGAAGGGGATGGCATCGGGATGGATGTTAGCCCTGCAATGATCAAAGTTGTTGATGCAGCTGTTGCTAAAGCCTATAACGGTGAGCGTAAGATTTCATGGATGGAAATCTATACTGGTGAGAAGTCAACCAAGGTATATGGTGACGATCAGTGGCTGCCAGCTGAAACTCTCGACTTTATTCGCGAATACAAAGTGGCTATCAAAGGGCCACTGACGACCCCAGTGGGCGGTGGTATTCGCTCATTGAACGTGGCGCTTCGTCAAGAGCTCGACCTTTATATCTGTGCGCGTCCGGTACGTTACTTCACTGGCGTTCCTAGCCCACTGAAAAAGCCAGAAGACACGGACATGGTGATCTTCCGCGAAAACTCAGAAGACATCTACGCGGGTGTTGAGTTTAAGGCAGGCACGGCCGAAGCGGATAAAGTGATCAAGTTCCTGCGTGAAGAAATGGGTGCCAACAAAATCCGTTTCCCTGAGCAGTGTGGTGTAGGCATTAAGCCAATCTCAGAAGAAGGCACCAAGCGTCTGGTTCGCGCCGCTATCGAGTACACCATCGATAACGACCGTGACTCGCTGACTATCGTCCACAAAGGTAACATCATGAAGTTTACCGAAGGGGCGTTTAAAGATTGGGCATACGAAGTAGCCAATAAAGAGTTTGGTGCCGAGTTGCTTGATGGCGGTCCGTGGATGACGATGAAAAATCCAAAAACCGGTAAAGAGATCATCATCAAAGATTCCATCGCGGATGCCTTCTTGCAGCAAATTCTGCTGCGTCCTGCGGAATATGATGTGATTGCCACCATGAACTTGAATGGTGATTACGTATCTGATGCCTTGGCCGCACAGGTTGGTGGTATTGGTATCGCCCCAGGTGCCAACATTGGTGACGGCGTGGCGCTGTTTGAAGCGACCCATGGCACGGCACCAAAATACGCCGGTCAAGACAAGGTGAACCCAGGCTCACTCATTCTTTCAGCTGAAATGATGCTGCGTCATATGGGCTGGTTTGAAGCGGCTGACTTGGTGATCAAGTCAATGGAGAACACCATCGCTAACAAAACAGTGACGTATGACTTCGAGCGCCAAATGGAAGGGGCAAGCCTGCGTAAGTGCTCTGAGTTTGCTGACGAGATGGTCAAGCAGATGTAATCACTGATTCTCAGTGAGAAACGAAACCCGGCTCAGTCGCCGGGTTTTTTTATGGATATGCTCCAGCTAGTCTTCGATATCCTCCCACGACAACGCGGAGCCTTTGGTTAACGCGCGTGTTGTGCGCTTTCCGATCACAGCATCATAGTGTTTCGGTGCCAAACCAAAGCCAGGGCGAATACTGCGCACATTATCGGGCGTCAGTGGCTCACCGGGCGCGATATCCTCACAGACGTACAAAGAGCGCCTAAATTGACGGTTGCTCGACTCGGCCTCTCGTGTGGTTAGGGCGCTTTGTCCTAACGCTTGCCACGCCGCGTGGGTTTGCTCACAAAGCGCACTGAGTGCAGGTGGCGTAAGCGAGAAAGCGGCATCCGGGCCTCCCGAATCTTCAGAGAGCATCACATGTTTTTCAATCACGCACGCGCCGAGTGCGACGGCTGCGATCGCGGCGGTGTTGGTCAGCGAATGATCGGATAAGCCCGCCAAGGTTTGATAGCGTGTGGCTAAGGTTGGAATGGTTCGCAGATGGCTTTGTTCAATCGGCGCAGGGTAGGCGCTGATACAATGAAGCAACACCAGCTCACGACAGCCGTTATCAAGGGCCGTCGCCACCGCCTCGGCAATCTCTGTCTCGTCAGCCATGCCGGTTGAGATGATCATCGGTTTACCGGTTTGCGCGGCATAGCGAATCAAGGGCAAATCAATCGCCTCGAACGAGGCTATTTTATAGGCAGGAGCGTTAAGATCTTCGAGCAAATCAATCGCTGAGCAATCAAAAGGAGAGGAGAATAAGGTGATGCCTTCTTTTCTCGCGTGATCAAATAACGGCTTGTGCCACTCAAACGGGGTTTGTGCCCAGCGATATAGCTGGTGGAGACTATAACCATCCCATAGTCCGCCTTTGATCTGAAACTCATCGTGGTCGCAATCAAGGGTAATGGTATCGGCGGTATAGCTTTGCATTTTGACGGCATCGGCACCGCAGGCTTTGGCCATGGAAAGGGTTTGTTTGGCAAGCTCAAGACTACCATTATGGTTCGCCGACATTTCGGCAATGATATAGGGAGGATGCTGGGGGCCGATCAAACGGCCTGCAATCTTAATGTCGTTGTTCATAAACCGCATCGATATTCAGTTTGGTTTGAAGGACACTGGCACCTTGCTGCCACTCATCAGCGGACAAAGACAGGCACACAATCTCGACGGTTGTTCCCTCAGGCAGGGAAAAGGTGCGTTGCCGACTTTGCGGCGTTTCACGAAAGCCAAAGCGTTGATGTAGCCGAACCACTCCCTGATTATGACTGAGCACTTCACAGTTCAACTGGGTCACGCCCAAGGTCTCAAACGCTAAGCTTAATGCGCCAAACTCCATAAGCGCGCCGCTGCCACGCGGTGCATCCGGAGCAGCATAAAAAGCCCAGGTCGCACTAGTACTATTCTCGCTATCGAGGTCAAGATTGACCACGCCAAGTGGCTTGTCCGGTTGGCCGTCTACGCGCTTGTAAACGATATAAAAATAACGGTGCGTGCTGGCGAGCATATGGCTGAACCATGCCTTGTGCTCATCATGGCTAATTTCATGCTGGGTGTACATAAACTGGCGGACATTGGGACGATTGCGCCAATGCCATAAAGTGTCACTGTCCGCGTGACTCACCGCTTTAAAAATCAGTTGCATAAGTCATGCTCCAAGGCCGCGACCACGCGCTCTGCGCCTTTTCCATCAGTGATCGCTGGCAGGGTAGGAAGCTGATGCCAGTTTGCCGCAAGGTGCTGCAGTGCAGACGCGTAATCTTGCCAGCGGGTATGCTCACCACGTCCTAAGTATTGATAGCCCGGCTGTCCGGCGAGATACTCGGCCATGGCGTGTTGGTTTTCCGCCACACACACCAAGGTGCTCGGGATCCCCAAGCAGCTGCGCTCAATGGCGGTCACACCGGCCGCCCCAAACGCGTAGCGTGCCCGTGCCATCTGGGCATCAAAGTCCGACAGTGCTTCCACCACACTAACCCCATCGGGGACAGGCGCTTTACACAATGCTTCGCGGTCTGGGTTACGCCGTCCGGTGACAATTAATAGCGAGAAAGGCAGCCTCTCGAGGTTCTGCCCTTCTTCTAGGTGTTGAACGGCTTCTAGGTGTTTCACCGCGTCCACGAGCTTGACGCTTTCACCGGTCGGATCCGTGCCGGAGAAAAAGGCGATCACCTTGTTTTCTCGCGGCGGCGGAGACTGATGTAAGGCGGCAAATGCTGGACGCAATAGTGCATAGTCAGGCCCCAACAAGCATCGGATCTGTGGATTTAAAAGCTGTGACGCGTAGCGCGTAGTCAGATCAGGCCAAGGATTTTGGTCGAGCAAGAACGCGCAATCGTGGGGCCGATTGGCGAGATCATCGACCACCATCACCGGACAGCCCAATTGGGTGTGAATCGATTGTTCCCAGCGGGCATCTAAGGCGTAATGATCCACCACCATTAAATCCACCGGCTGGTTAGCCACGCATGCGCTTGTCTCGTCGGCATCTTGCCACTGGCTCACACCCAGCCAGTCGGTGTTGCTAAGCGAGTTTTTGGGAGCAGGCAACACCGCCACCGTTAAGCCTTGTTCATGGCTGACCGCTATTAAATTTCCGGGTAAATCGCGACATACCAAGGTTATCTGATGGCCAGATGCTTGTAGCATGCTAGCCAACACGTGCATGCGGCTGACGTGCCCGGTGCCTATCGCTTGGGAGGCATCGACTCGAATGGCAATATGGCTCATAGCAAGGCCTGTTGCTCCAACAGTTGATACATTAGCTCAGCGCGTAGCCAGTCGTCCGGCTCATCAATGTCTTGCACGCGGTAATGAGGGATCAACACGGCTTTCGAGTGGGGGGCAAAAACCGGCTCCCGCGCTAAAAACGCACTTGGCGTGCCCCAGTAAAACATTCCCGCATCGTGGTACGCCGGTTGTAAGTCTTGTGAACGGGTGGTGAAGTGCTCGGGCCACAACATGCTGACACTGCCATCGGCATCGACATGAATACTGCGCTGAATTGGAAAGGCGTAGCGGGTGGCGGCAAAACTGTATTTGACGGTGTCGCCGTTCAGTAACGCTAAGCCTTGGCGCAAGTCATCCGTGGTGACAAAGGGAGTGGTCGCATACAGGCAGCATACCGCGTGTAAAGGCGTGTGCTGTGGCGACTGGTTCAGCCACTGGATCGCATGTTCAAGCACATCCAAGGTCGTGGCGTGATCACCGGCAATCTCGGCGGGACGTACAAAAGGCACTTCAGCTCCGGCATCGCGTGCCACACTGGCAATGTCGTCGCAATCGGTGGAAACCAAGACGCGATCGAATAACCCACTTTGACGTGCTGTCGCAATGGCATAAGTGATAATGGGCGCACCGTTAAACAGTTTGAGGTTCTTGCCCGGAATGCGTTTGCTGCCACCTCGGGCGGGAATAATACATACATTCATCGGTCACGCGTCCTCAATGGCTTTTTGTAGCGCAGCAATCACTGTATCTTGCTGTTGCTCGGTTAAATCGGGGTAAAGCGGCAAAGTGAGCGCGCCCGCGTAATACTGTTCGGCAAGCGGGAAGTCTCCGGGCTGGAAGCCCTGTGCCAGATAGTAAGGTTGCGTATGCACGGGAATATAGTGCACGTTCACGCCAATGCCTTGCGCACGCATTGCTTCAAAAACCGCGCGGCGTGTATCGGCGTGCTCAAGCTCAATCAAATACAAATGCCATGCCGACTCAGGGTCTAAAACGGGCCGCTTGACGGGCAAATCCGCCAGCGCTTGATGGTAACGCTCGGCGAGTGCAAACCGTCTGGCGATAAAGGAACCAAGTTGGGTTAATTGTGAACGGCCAAGCGCGGCATGAATATCCGAGAGGCGATAGTTCATCCCCAATGCATGCTGCTCATAACCCCAAGGCGGTAAGCTAGCGTGGCTATCTTCTGCGTCACGGGTGATCCCGTGGCTACGCAACTGACGCAGTGCTTTCGCCAATATGACACTTTGGGTGGTGGCAACCCCAGCCTCTCCCGCGGTAACCACTTTGACAGGATGAAAACTAAACACGCTAATATCGCTGTACTGGCATGCACCCACCGCCGCTTCTTGATAGTGGGCGCCCATCGCATGTGACGCATCCTCAATAATGGCCACCTGATAACGCTTAGCGAGCGCGGCAATCTCGGCCATTGGCGCACTGGCACCGGCCATATGCACCACCACCAGCACTTTGGGCAAGGTGTGAGTAGCGGCCGCTTGCGCTAGCTTTTTCGCGAGCTGCTTGGGGCATAGGTTACGTGTGTTCGGGTCGATATCGACAAAGTCCACCTCGGCACCACAGTATCGACCACAATTGGCTGACGCGACAAAGGTAATGGGCGAGGTCCATAAACGATCGCCTGGGCCTAGTTCTAGGGCCAGACAAGCCAGATGCAGGGCAGATGTCGCGCTATTGACGGCGACCGCATGCGCCGCCCCGGTGAGTTCGGCGACGGCGGCTTCAAAAGCCGGAACTTGCGGGCCTTGCGTCAGATAATCACTTTTTAGCACCTCAAGCACAGCGGCATAGTCTTGCTCACTAAGATGCTGCTTTCCGTATGGGATCAACGCCATACTCCTTTACTGCTCGGTGTCGAGTTGCAAAATGGCCTCGACGGTTAACACATCTGGGTTAGTGCCTGATTGATACTCAAAGCCCTCTGGCACGGGCTGTCCTTTCTCACCCAACGCATTTTCTCGATAGTCATCATCGGCATCGTAGAACTTTATGGTGGGACAAATCACGTAATGATCGGCAAATTCGAGCGTCAGATGCGCATCGTCAGCCGGACACATCACTTCATGCATTTTTTCTCCGGGGCGAATGCCTATCACCTTAACGGACGTGTTCGGGGCATAGGCGCTGGCGAGATCCGTCAGGCGAACCGATGGGATCTTAGGAACAAATATTTCCCCGCCATACATGCGTGAAAAGTTTTTCAGCACAAAATCCACCCCTTGCTGCAAGGTAATCCAAAAACGGGTCATTTCAGGATGGGTAATGGGCAAATGATCCGCGCCTTCCGCTGCCTTTTTCTTAAACAAAGGCACCACAGAGCCGCGCGAGCCGACCACATTGCCATAGCGCACCACCGAAAAGCGTGTCTTTTGGCCCCCGGTCATATTGTTAGCGGCGACAAACAATTTATCTGAACACAGTTTGGTGGCGCCATAGAGATTATTGGGGCTGGCGGCTTTATCGGTCGAGAGCGCAATCACCTTTTCCACTCCGTTGGCAATCGCGGCACGAATCACATTCTCTGCACCGTGAATGTTGGTCTTGATACACTCCATCGGGTTGTATTCGGCGGCAGGTACCTGCTTGAGTGCAGCAGCATGAATCACATAGTCAATGCCTTGCATCGCTTGCATTAAACGATCGCCATCACGCACATCGCCAATAAAATAGCGCATGCAAGGGGCGTTAAAGGTTTGCTGCATTTCATATTGCTTGAGCTCATCGCGAGAGAGCACCACGAGGCGGCGTGGTTGATAGCGTTCAAGCAGGGTGCGGACGTACTTTTTACCAAAAGAACCAGTACCGCCGGTGATCAGAATGGATTTGCCGTTAAACATAGGACGCCTTGTCACTAACTGTCGGGAATACAGGCAGTTTAACTGATCTGAGCAGGATTTGGCGATCTGCTACGGCCATGACGCGCGATTAAGCGACATCAAGCGGTTTTATTTTTGCTACCTCGTGTTTAATTGATTGCGACGCCTCCCAAAGATCAACGGCCCTTTGCGCATTGAGCCAAAACTCAGGCGAGTTACCAAACAGACGAGCGAGACGAAGCGCCAGCTCCGGGCTCACGGCTTTACGCTCATCCAATACGGCAATCATCGATTGACGAGAGACACCCAAAGCATCAGCCAATTGTTCTACACTCAAGCCGTAATCGGGCAGAAAGTCTTCGCGCAACATGGCTCCAGGATGCGTCGGTTGGCGTTGCATTCCAGCTGTGTTGAAAATCGTCATCACTGTTACCTCATTAGTGGTAGTCGCAAACCTCGACGTCATACGCGTCACCGTCTTCAAAGCGAAAGCAAATGCGCCACTGTTTGTTTATCGCTATTGCATGTTGCCCTTGTCTGTTTCCTGACAAAGCGTGAAGGCGATTACCGGGTGGCACCGTGAGATCATCGAGCTGTGTGGCGAGATCGATATACTCCAACTTTCTTGCCGCACGTACCGCCAGCTCGGTAGGGAACCTCTTTGATGTTCCCTTTGAGTATAGTGCCTGCGTTCGTTTATCTGCGAATGATTTGATCATGCATCAAACGTATTTTGGCATGGGATGAGCGTCAATCAAAGGCGTGTATTATCTCTTAAATTGCGAGTGAGATAACTTGCGTCACACAAAGTGCCGCAGTTGTGCGGCGCTTTGAAGGGACCATGGTTAGGTTAACGCGCGTGGGCGTTAGCCTTGATGGCGAGAGGCGAGGACTTCGGTCACTTGATGGAGGCTAAGCTCTTGGTCTTGCAGTAATACCAACAGGTGATAAAGCAAGTCGGCGCTTTCGTTTAATAGCTCGGCTTTATCGCCTGCCGTGGCAGCGAGGGCGACTTCGACGCCTTCTTCCCCCACTTTTTGCGCGATACGCTTGGTGCCTTTGGCAAATAGACTTGCGGTGTAAGATTCATCAGGCGCGGCGTCTTTGCGGCTGGCAAGTACTTGCTCTAGGCTCGATAAAAAGCCGGGGCCGGTGTGTGGCGGTTTATTGTCACTGTCAAAGCAGGTGGTCGTGCCGAGGTGACAGGTGGGTCCATGCGGCGTCGCCGTGACCAACAAGGTGTCTTGATCGCAATCGAGTGCAATGTGCTCAAGGCTTAACACATGACCGGAGCTTTCGCCTTTTACCCAAAGGCGTGATTTACTGCGTGACCAAAAGGTGACGCGACCGGTTTCGAGCGTCGCGTTCAGTGCATCGGCATTCATGTAGCCCAGCATTAACACTTGGCCGCTATCGCTGTGTTGGATAATCGCAGGCACCAAGCCGGCGTTTTTCTCCCAATCGATACGTTCTACCCATGCTGCCGTCATACTCTTACCTCGATCCCTTGTTGTTTTAATGTTTGTTTTAATTCGCTTATCGCGATGATTTGCTTGTGAAACACCGAGGCGGCCAGCGCGCCATCGACATTCGCTTGTAAAAAGGCGTCGGCGAAATGCGAAATTTCCCCCGCACCGCCGGAGGCAATCAGAGGCACCTGACAGCGCTCTCTCACCATGTTGAGTTGGGTTAAGTCATAGCCTTGGCGCACGCCATCGCGGTTCATCATATTGAGTACGATTTCGCCCGCGCCTCGCTGTTGGACTTCCTCAACCCAGGCAGCGGTTTGCCAAGGCGTGGCCTGAGTACGGCTTTCATCGCCGGTAAACTGATAGACCTGATAGTGCCCGGTCGCCTCATCGAAGAAGGAATCAATCCCGACCACCACGCACTGCACGCCAAATTTATTGGCCAGTCGCGTGATCAGACTCGGGTCGGCCAAGGCGGGTGAATTAATGGATATCTTATCCGCGCCGAATTCCAAGATTTGCTGAGCATCGGCTTCGGATTTAATCCCACCGGCGACGCAAAACGGAATATCAATTACTTCCGCAACGCGACTGACCCAGCTTTTATCGACCACCCGGCTGTCACTGGAGGCGGTGATGTCATAAAACACCAACTCGTCAGCACCTTCTTCGGCGTAGCGTTTGGCGAGCGGGACGATATCGCCGATGATTTCGTGATTGCGAAATTGCACGCCTTTCACCACTTGTCCGTCGCGGACGTCCAAACAAGGAATTATCCGTTTTGCCAGCATGCGATCGCCTCCTCTGCGCTAAAGTTGCCTTCCAGTAGGGCGCGGCCGACGATCACGCCTGCGACGCCAGTGTTGCGTAAGGCGCGAATGTCTTCGAGACTGCCAATGCCGCCTGATGATTGAAACGCAATGCTCGGATAGCGCTGACACAAGTCGCGATAGAGCGCCACATTGCTGCCTTGCAAGGTGCCATCGCGGGAGATATCAGTGCACAGCACATGCTTGAGCCCGACGGACAAATAATCGTCGAGGAGCGCTTCAATGGTGACGCCGGAGTCTTGTTGCCAGCCGGACACCGCCACGCGTCGCGTCCCGTCGCTGTCGATATGAATGTCGAGTGCCAATACAATGCGGTCAGGGCCGTAGGTTTGCATCCAGCCTTTGACCAAATCGGGCGATTTGACCGCGGTGGAGCCGATCACTACGCGCTGCGCGCCGGTGTTCAGCAGCTCAATCACGTCCATTTCGGTGCGCACGCCACCGCCAATTTGGATGTTGGCAGGCGTTGATTGCAAAATCTCGGTGATTAAATCGACCTGACGCGCGGTGGGATCTTTAGCGCCGGTTAAATCCACGAGGTGCAACCAATCCGCGCCTGCTTGATGGTAACGCGCAAACTGCTCACGCGGGTCAAAACTGTAGTCGGTTTTTTGCTGATAATCTCCTTGATAAAGGCGCACCACTTGGCCGTCTATCAAGTCGAGTGCTGGTATAATCATCCTTGCTTACATCTCCAAAAAATTCTGAATCAAACGCGCGCCCACTTTGCCCGAGCGCTCAGGGTGAAACTGAACCCCATAGTAGTTGCCTTGATTGATGGCCGCACTGAACGCATGGCCATAATGACATTGTGCCAAGGTGTAATCACCGACCGGCATCGCGTAACTATGGACAAAGTAAAAGTGGCTACCCGCGGGAATGCCATCGAATAAGGGATGGTCATTAACGGTGGCGACCCGGTTCCACCCCATGTGAGGGAGAGGCTGCCCTGCGGTATCCATCAGCTTGGTGGGGGCGGGGATGTGACCGAGGCACTCGACCGGGCTATCGCCTTCATCGGAGTGCGTCCCCAACATTTGCATACCAAGACATATTCCCAGCAGCGGTTGCTCCACTTGCTTAACCAAATCCACCAAGCCGCGTTCGGTGAGGTTCTTCATCGCTTCACTGGCCGTGCCGACACCGGGCAAAAAGAGCTTATCCGCCCCAAGTACCACGTCCGGATCGCGGCTTAGTGTGGCTTGATACCCCAAACGCTCGACAGCAAAGCGCACCGAGGACACATTGGCGCAGCCGGTATCGATAATGACAGTCTGTTTGCGCATTACAGCACTCCTTTACTGCTTGGCAGGGCGTCGCCTTCGACCTTGATGGCTTGACGCAAGGTGCGGCCAAAGGCTTTAAATAAGCTTTCCACCAAGTGGTGGGTATTTTCGCCTGACACGGTTAGGTGCAGGGTACAGGCCAAGGTGTCGGTCAATGAGCGGAAGAAGTGTCCTACCATTTCGGTCGACATGTCGCCCACTTGTGGCTGCGGGAAGCTGGCCTCAAATTTCAAATAGGGGCGTCCAGATAAATCCAATGCACATTGCGCCAAGCATTCATCCATCGGCAGGCTAAACCCAAAACGGCCAATACCGCGTTTATCTCCCAGCGCCCGTTTGAGTGCGTCGCCCAACGCCAGGGCGGTATCTTCAATAGTGTGGTGGTCGTCGATGTGCAAATCGCCTTTGACGCAAACGTTGAGCTGAAAGCCGCCGTGGGTGGCGATTTGGTCTAACATGTGGTCAAAAAAGCCCAATCCGGTTTCAATGCGACTGCCGCCACTCTTATCCAGGTTAACATCCACCTGAATGTCGGTTTCTTTGGTGGCGCGGGTGACGCTGGCCAATCGCGGCTGCTGAGTGAGGCGCTCGACAATCTGTGGCCAGCCCATCACGTCGCGTTGATATTTGATCCCTTGTAGCGCCATATTGTTCGCTAAAGTGATATCGGTGTCGCGATCGCCAATCACCGCTGATTGGGCGAAATCAATTCGGCCTTGCTGTAGGTAGTCTTTCACCAAGCCTAGTTTGGGTTTGCGACAGCTACAGTCATCGCTATCAAAGTGCGGGCAAATCAGTACGTCTTCAAAATGGACCCCTTGTGAGCGAAACAGGGCCATCATCATGTTGTGTGGCGCATCAAAGTCCGCTTGCGGGAAGCTCTCGGTTCCCAGACCATCTTGATTGCTCACCATCACCAAGGTGTAACCCGCCGCTTGCAGGCTAAGTAGTGCGGGGATAACGCCCGGCTCAAGGGCTAATTTATCCAGACGATCCACTTGATAGTCTTCAGGCGGCTCCACAATCAAGGTGCCATCACGGTCAATAAATAAAATCTTGTCTTTCACAGTGGTTGTCCTTATTCACTGAGTTGCTGGCGGATAAAGGCCAGCACTTTTTCACATTCGTCACGGTTACCAATGCTGATGCGCAAGCTGTTGGCCACGGCGGTTTGGCGCACTATCATGCCGGCACGCCCTAAACGTGCGAACACCGCGTCAGCGTCATCTAGGGTGATGAGCAGATAATTGCCAAAACCTGGATGCACCTCGACGCCTGGCAGCATACTGAGGCCGGCTTGCAAATAGGCACGGTTGGCGGTTAAGTCCAAAACCTGATATTTCATTCGCGCTAAACCGGCCTCGGAGAGCGCTTGCTCGGCAATGTCTGCGACGGGCACCGGTACGGGATAAGGTGGGATCACCTTGAGCATCAAGTTAATAATCGCAGGACTGGCGAGGGTAAAGCCGCAACGCAGTCCCGCCAGAGCGAACGCTTTTGATAGGGTGCGCAAAATGGCCAGATTATCAAAGCGTGCGAGCAAGTCGGTGCAGGTCGCTTCTGGACTAAATTCAATATAGGCCTCATCTAGCACCACAATCGCGCGACCTTGGGTACGGGTGAGTAGCGCCTCAATGTCGTCACGGTTAATGAGATTGCCAGTCGGATTATTAGGACTACACACGAAGATAAGCTTGATGCTGGCATCTGCCTCCAAGGCGGTATCAATCCCTGCCATGTCTAACTGCCAGTCGGCGGTGAGAGGGACTTGGGTGGTGGCGATCCCTTGGTTTTCGGCACTGACCGCATACATGCCATAGGTAGGTGGACAGATCAGCACGCTATCTTGGTTTGGCTCGCAAAAGGCACGCAGCAACAAATCAATCCCTTCATCGGCGCCGCGGGTGGTGATGACTTGGTTGGTTGCTACGCCGGCATAGTCTGCATAGGCATTAATCAATGAGGCAGGCTGGCAGCAGGAGTAGCGATTGAGCCCTTGGCCGCTTACGGTGTAAGCATTGTCAAAGGGCGACTCGTTGGCATTGAGCCAGATATCCCCGCTACCACCGATGCGGCGGGCTGACTGATAAGGCGTGAGCGCTTGTACTTGCTCACGGGCGAGTTTTTCGATGCTCATGCTAACGAGTCCTCTGAGTCTTGGGTTTGTTGTAGTTTAGTCAGACGAATATCGACCGCTTGGCGGTGTGCATCCAAGCCTTCTGCTTCGGCAATGCGCATCACTGTCGGGCCCAGTGTTTGTAACCCCGTGTCGCTAAGCTCTTGCACCGTCATCCGCTTGGTAAAGTCGGCCAGTCCAAGGCTGCTGTAGGTACGCGTATAGCCATAAGTGGGGAGCACGTGATTGGTGCCAGAGGCGTAATCACCCACAGACTCGGGCGAGTAGGCCCCTAAGAAAATCGAGCCGGCATTATCCAACAGGGGCAATAAATCCCTTGGTTGTTGGGTTTGCACAATCAAGTGCTCCGGCCCATAGCGGTTAGAAATCGACACGCACTGAGTGAGGGTGTCGGCAATGATAATCACACTGCTACCCAGCGCTTGTTTAGCAATCTCCGCGCGGCTTAGCGTGGTTAATTGCTGCTGCACCGCATCCGCCACTTTCTCCGCCATTTCCGGGGCGGGGGTCACCAGCACCACTTGCGAATCGGGGCCGTGCTCCGCTTGGCTGAGTAAATCGGCGGCCACAAAGTCTGGATCCGCGCCGGCATCAGCAATCACTAACACTTCCGAGGGGCCAGCGGGCATATCCATGGCTGCACCATTGGCGGCGAGACTTACCTGACGTTTGGCTTCGGTGACATAGGCATTGCCCGGGCCAAAAATTTTATCCACCTTGGTCACACTTTGAGTGCCAAAAGCCATCGCCGCTACCGCTTGTGCGCCGCCAAGGGTATAAATTTCATCAATCTCACACAGTTTGGCACAGTATAAAATCTCATCGGCCACCGGCGGTGGGGTACACAGCACCACTTTGCGGCAGCCGGCAATTTGTGCGGGGACGCCCAACATCAATACGGTAGAAGGCAAAGGCGCGCTACCGCCAGGAATATACAGCCCCACGCGGTTAATCGGGCGAGTGATGGACTCGCACACCACCCCCGGCATGGTTTCGACTTTCAACGGTTGCGCTTTTTGCGCGCGGTGAAAGGTGCTGATGTTGTCGTAGGCTTGGCGTAAGGCGAGTTTGATATCTTCTCCCAAGCGCGCTTCAGCCTCGGCCAAGGTCGCTTTGTCGAGCTTGATGCTATCAAGTTCGACACCATCGAACTTTTGGGTCAATGCTTTTAAGCTTTCATCTCCCCGCTCACGGACATCGGCGATAATCTCCGCGACGCTCGCTTGGGTTTGTGCGCCGGTTGTGATCGCAGGGCGGCGCATTAAGCCTTCTTTTTGTGACTCTCCGAGTGATTTCCAGACCACAGTACGCATGACTATTTACTCCATCATCTTTTCAATCGGCAGGACCAAAATTGAGCTCGCACCCAACTGCTTCAGTTTTTCCATGGTTTCCCAGAACAGATTCTCGGTGCTCACAAGGTGCACGGCGACACGGCTCTTCTCGTGTGCCAAGGGCAAGATGGTGGGATCTTCCGCGCCGGGGAGTAGCTCGACCACTTGCTCTAAGGTCTCGCTGGGTGCGTGGAGCATGATGTATTTGGACTCTTTGGCTTGGATGACCCCTTGCATGCGGGTGAGCAAGCGTTCAATCAATGCGGTTTTCTCTTCACTGAAGCTGCCTTCGCGCTGAATTAATACCGCTTTAGAGCGGAAAATCACCTCGGCCTCTTTCAAGCCGTTGGCTTCTAGGGTGGCACCGGTTGAGACCAAATCACAAATCGCATCGGCGAGTCCTGCTCGTGGCGCAACTTCGACGGAGCCATTGAGCATACAGGTGCTAAAACTCACACCTTGCTTATCCATGTAGGCTTTAAGAATGTTGGGGTAGGTGGTGGCAATGCGTTGGTTGGCCAGATCTTGTGGGCCGTTATAGCTTTGGTCTTTATCGAGGGCTATAGAGAGACGGCAGCCGCCAAAGTCGAGGCGGCGCAGCAGTTGGTACTGGCTGGGCTCGCCCAGCTTGATGCGCTCAAGGCGTACTTCTTCTAACTCGTTTTCGCCAATCACCCCTAAATCAACTACGCCGTCCATGATAAGGCCCGGGATATCATCGTCACGGACCAGCAGCAGATCGATGGGCATGTTTTCGGCGTGAACCACTAAACGCTCACCGGTGTAATTGATTTTTACCCCGCAGCGTTTAAGCAACTCTTGGCATTCTTTGGCCAGGCGGCCCTTTTTTTGGATGGCGATACGTAAGCGTTGTGTTTGCATATGTGCTTCCTTGTCTAAAAATGAAAAGCTAAAAAAGAAAAAACCCTCGGAAGACGGTGCTCCCGAGGGTCTGAATCTGTTAGCTGGCTAATGACCGACGGAAGCGCTTTTTACTCGTCTTCCAGTCGAAACCATTCCTCCCGAAAGACTAGTCAGGATGATGGTGGTGATGCATTGTCATTAGCGCTGAAGTCATTTGTGTCGTCCGTCGTTACGTTGAACTTTATTTAACTGCTTTTGACATTATCAAAATCAGCTTAGATTGCAACCAATGATCCGCGATTTTTTCCACGCGTTTTTATCTGTGGTGGCGATAGCCTAGCGGCTGGGCGATGAACTTATACATAAATATCTAGCTCACCGTCTTTTTTTCTTTTGTTTTCCTCATGCTCTTTCTGAGCGTGATGTTGAGGATCATTAGGGTCATCTAAGCGGCGCTGCTTGCGCTCCTCAATATGAGCTTGTTTTCGAATCGCCCATACTTTGGTGGGCGGCGCATGCGGTGTGCGATAAACGGGACTGAGATTGCCGAGCCAATTCATGATTCATCCTCCTCTGGTCTTACTAACAGTATCGACTAAGGAAAAGAATTCTTGATTGTTTTTTAACCAGCTTTTGGTCAGAGGCTGAAAGAAACTAGCCGCAACACTTTTTAAATTTACGCCCGCTGCCACACGGACAGGGATCATTGCGCCCTGCTTTGACATGACCGGGGAAGACACCATCGATATATCGCCACTGACGCTGTCCATCGATCGCTTCTTTGACAAAACGAGAGCGCTCGTACAGGCACTGAGGCTCACCGTCGGCAATAAAGTGAGCTTTGAAGGTGACAAAGCCAAGTTCACCTTGCTGCAACACCTCGCTATCGAGCACCTCGAGTGACTGCCACTGATGTTGGGTCATGGTGGCAACGTCTTCACGAAACGATTCGGCGCCACATTCACTGTGGTAGGTCGCAACAATAAAATCTACCAAGCCTTTGGGATGTGCGCTGTAGCGAGCGCGCATTAATTGCTCTGGATGAGACGCATTGGCGGGGTTTTGATGAATGGGCGCGCAGCAGGCTTGATAGGCTTGGTTGCTGCAACAAGGGCATAGATCAGTCTGCATAACTATCTCTTAACGATGAGCTAAATAGCTTATTAATTGGCGAAGTCGCGGCTTTGTAACTCGCAGCCTTGTTGGCGACACACCAGTACAGAGCCGTGTTGATACCAGTCGCCTAACACAATGCGTTGGTACGCGGTGCCGTGTTGGTGCCACTGATGAATATGAGGGCGGTGAGTATGGCCGTGAATCATGTTAACCACTCCCGCTTTATCTAACTGGCGCTGCACTTCTTGTGGTGTGACATCCATGATGGTTGACGACTTTTGCTGGTTGGCATTGGCACTGCCCGCGCGCATTTTGGCCGCAATCTTGCGGCGCCATGTTAGCGGCAAGCACAAAAAGAGTCGCTGTAACCAGCGCTGGTGGACTTTGCGGCGAAACGCCTGATAATCAACATCCTCTAGACACAAGGTATCCCCGTGCAAGATAAGGGTAGGGGTGCCATATAAATCGATGCACTCAAGCTCGTTTAATAGCGTCACGCCGGTTTCTTTGGCAAAGCGTTGACCAATCAAAAAGTCGCGATTGCCATGAATAAAATACACCGGCACGCCTTGCTCAGTCACTGCAGAAAAGGCGGCTTTGATTTGTTGGTGGAACGGGCTGTGGTCGTCATCGCCAATCCACACCTCAAATAAATCCCCCAACACATAAAGTGCGTCGGCGTTTATCGCCTCTTTGTGCATAAAACGCTCAAAGCAGTCGGTAATATCTGGCCGCGTTGGGCTTAAATGGAGATCGGCAATAAAGAGGGTATGTGACATGCGTTGGCTTTATGGTGGTGATAAAAGAAAGGGTAGCCTTGGCTACCCTTGCTCGATAGTGTCATCTTAGTCTTCGATAGTCACGCTATTGATCAACACTTCTTCGACCGGCACGTCCTGATGCACATAACCCCAGTTACCGGTGGCAACGCCTTTGATCTTGTTGACCACGTCCATGCCCTCAACCACTTCGGCAAACACACAGTAGCCCCAGCCATCTGGTGTCTTGGCTTTGTGATCCAAGAACAGGTTGTCATTGACGTTGATAAAGAATTGCGAGCTTGCTGAGTGCGGCTCCATAGTACGCGCCATCGACAAGCGACCGGTCAAGTTGCTTAGGCCGTTATCTGCTTCGTTTTTAATCGGCGCACGCGTTGCTTTTTCTTCCATGCCAGAGGCCATGCCACCGCCTTGGACCATAAAGCCGTCAATCACGCGATGGAACAGGGTTCCATTATAAAAGCCGTCACGGCAGTATTGTAAAAAGTTCTCGACCGTGGCCGGTGCTTCGTCTGCAAACATGCGAAGTTTGATGTCACCGAACGTGGTATGAAGAGTCACCATGATGTAATCCTGTCATTGGCTTGGCTAAAAAGGATCACAGATTTTAGCCGAAAGTACTCGCTGATCAAGAAAAGATCCCCTGGATGTGGAATTAATCATCATCCCTGTACGCTTCACTGGCCTCTAAGCGGCATCGCAGTGATTAAGATGCAGGCTCAACATGCGCGAGCAACTTTTTAAGCAACACGGCGAGTTCCGCTTGCTCGTCGGCGGTGAGGCCCGCCAAGAGCTGGTGTAAATTGTTGGTGTGATCGGTCACTGCATCATCAATTAAATCCATGCCCGCGTCTGTCAATGACACATACACGCCACGGCGGTCGTTGGGATCCGGGCTCCGAGATACCAAGCCTTTTTGTTCGAGGCGATCAATACGGTTAGTCATCGCGCCCGAGGTTAGCATCAGGGCATCGAGCAGCTGGTTGGGGGTTAACGTATAGGGCGAGCCTGCACGTCGTAGGGAGGCCAACACATCAAACTCGCCAGGGTTGAGGTTATATTGACCAAAGACTTGTTGTAGTTTGGGGTTAATATTGCCCAAAACCCGCGCGAGTCGGCCGGTGATCGCCATCGGACTGGGGTCGATATCCGGGCGCTCGTCGTGCCATTGGCGTAAAATGAGGTCAACTTTGTCCTCTTGGGGAGCGGAAGGGGTTGCGTTATCAGTCATTATTTTGCCACTTCGGTTAGTCTCAATAAGATCGGTGAGTGCCAATCAGTCAGAGGGCCAGTTTGCCTAATAAATACTTATCGATAAAGATTCTTCACTGAAAAATAATTCAAAGGTATCGATTAGCTCAAGCGATAAGGGGAGTTTCAACGCTAAGTTGTGAGCCTAGTCTGAATGTTTCACCGGGTGTCGCGGGCGTGAGAGGCTTGCGTCAAGCCAGTAGAAAAGGTGTAATAGCTGCTTCACCTTACTCATTGTCACTATTGTAACGAGTCATCAAATAATTATGTCGACGCAAACCCCCCCGTTAAAGATCCACAACTCACTGACGCGAGATAAAGCTGTCTTTCAACCCATCACGCCGGGAAAAATCGGCATGTATGTGTGTGGGGTGACAATTTACGATCTCTGTCATATTGGTCACGGGCGTACCTTTGTTTCGTTTGACATGATTGCGCGCTACTTGCGCTACTTGGGCTTTGATTTAACCTTTGTCCGTAACATCACGGATATCGATGACAAAATCATCAAGCGTGCAGCGGAAAATGGCGAGAGCTGTGATGCATTGACCGAGCGTTTGATCGGTGAAATGTATCAAGATTTTGACGCCTTAAACATGGCGCGTCCGGACATCGAGCCACGCGCGACCGACTACATTGACGAAATCATCGCACTGGTAGAAAAGCTAATTGAGCGTGGCTTTGCGTATGTCGCGGATAATGGCGATGTGATGTTTGAAGTGGCCAAGTTTGACGATTACGGCAAGCTATCGAAGCAAGATCTCGATCAGCTGCAAGCAGGCGCCCGCGTTGACGTTGAGACAGCCAAGCGCAGTCCTCTCGATTTTGTGGTGTGGAAAATGTCGAAACCTGGCGAGCCGACCTGGGAGTCGCCTTGGGGGCCAGGCCGCCCTGGCTGGCACATTGAGTGCTCGGCAATGAATTCCGCGATCTTGGGCGAGCATTTTGATATTCATGGTGGTGGCTCTGATTTGCAGTTCCCGCACCATGAGAATGAAATAGCCCAATCTTGCTGCGCTCATGACACCCCATATGTTAACACCTGGATGCATAGCGGCATGGTGATGGTTGATCGTGAAAAGATGTCCAAATCCTTGGGTAACTTTTTCACCATCCGTGACGTGCTAGCACACTATGATGCAGAAACCGTGCGTTATTTCCTGCTTTCAGGTCACTATCGCAGCCAGTTGAACTACAGCGATGAAAACCTCAACCAAGCCCGTTCAGCACTTGAGCGTCTATACACCTCGCTTCGCGGTTTAGACACTCAGGCCGCACCTGCCGGTGGCGATGAATACGTGGCACGCTTTGAAGCGGCGATGAACGATGACTTTAACACCCCAGAAGCCTATTCGGTGCTATTCGATATGGCTCGTGAGATTAACCGTTTACGTAGCGATGATTTGGCAGCGGCATCCGCACTGGGTGCGCAAATGCGTAAGTTAGCGTCGATTCTTGGTTTACTCGAGCAAGATGCGGATAGCTTCCTGCAAGGTGATGCAGGGGCTGATGATGACGTGGCTGAGATTGAGGCGCTCATTCAAAAACGGAATGATGCTCGCAAAACCAAAGACTTTGCCACCGCCGATGCCGCGCGTGATGCGCTCACCGCGATGGGTATTGTGCTGGAAGACGGCCCGCAAGGCACCACTTGGCGCCGTAAGTAAGCGACTGTTATTTGCCATTGAGTCACTAAAAACGGAGCCGACCCGCTCCGTTTTTTGTTTGCCCAGCGAAGCTGGCAAACCCGTCAGGTTGAAAG